>JBAVPI010000665.1:0-3326 GCA_049692915.1 Pyrinomonadaceae bacterium | reverse complement strand
CCCGATTCGCCGTAGATGAGCACGCGCCCGTCCGTCGGCGCGACCATCCTGATCTGCTGCCGCAGTGCGCGCATCGCGATTGACTCGCCGACCATCGCGCTCTCGTCCTTCAACTCCTCTTCGAGCGCGGCGTTCGCGCGTTCCAGTTCTCGCTGCCGCAGGGCGTTGCGCACGGTCAGCACCGTCTTCTCGATGGAGAGAGGTTTCTCGATGAAGTCGAACGCGCCCAGCTTCGTCGCGCGCACCGCCGTCTCGATACTGGCGTGCCCCGAAATCATCACGACCGACGAAGACGTGCCGCGCTCGCGCAAACGTTCGAGCGTCTCCAGCCCGTCCATCCCCTTCAGCCACACGTCGAGCAGCACGCACCCGTACGACTCGCGTTCCAGAGCCTTCAGACACTCCTCGCCCGACGCGACCGACGCGACCGTGAAGCCCTCGTCTTCAAGCACCGCGCTCAACGTCTCGCGAATGCCGCGCTCGTCGTCAACAATGAGAATCGAATCAGTCATCAACGAATAATTTCACTTGCACTACTGACAACTTGCAATGAGCCATCATCAAAGCGCCCTTTAATATAGCTTGCGATACAATTCTTACCGCCATGTTCCTTAGCGAAGCTCATGGCCTTACTGGCACGCTCTTCTGCCTCTTGGTTTGTTAGATATGAGTCCGAGTCCAAATAACAGAAACCAATGGAGACTGTTATTCTTTCATCAATACTTGGGTATCGCATCTCTGCTACCTTTTTTCGTAATGACTCTAGGAAGTCTCGCGTCAATTCATAATCAAAATTTGGTAACAGTAGTGCGTATTCATCGCCACCGTAGCGATAAACATATCCATGCGAAAAGATATGCGCCTCAAGTAATCGCATGAACTGCGGAAGGATGCGCCTATCCACTTCCGTATGACCGTATTTTGTATTGAATTGTTTGAAATTATCTATATCAATAAACCCTATGACAAGTGAAGTGTCGCGTAATTCACATCCCAACCTGTTACTTTGTATGTCTGCCAATAACTGATTTGGCGCTTGTAAGATATGGAATTTTTCATCGAATTCACGTGAATTACTATAAGGTTTGTCAAACCACGGCTCTTCAATCTGTTGAATAGATAAGTATTCATTAAGGCTGGGCACTTTCATTGGCTTTATATCTTGCAACCAATTTTGTTTAAGCATTTCATTGAGAGGTTGTACTTTCGATTCGAGTTTAGCAATAAGGTCGGGGTTGATTGTTGTTTTCTTTGCAGCTTCATATGTTGACGCTTCATCGCGTCGTCGCGCTATTAGCACCCTTTTTAAGCAGGGTATTAAATCATCATGCAAATTAATAAATGCTTCAGTTGTTTCATATCCAAGCGCTTCATAAAGATCATCCAAGCTTTTTAACACATGAGCTAATTCTTGAGTCATTTCAAAAAATCTAATCTTATCGCTCAGAGTGTTCAAAACATCATTGTTGTATCTTCCCAGAAACCATCTCACATACTCCCGAATTGTGTCTCTTTGGGTCACCGGAATTTTATGCATCTCCTAACAATCTTCCTCTCATACAATTTTTGCTCATAATTATTCTTCTTCGATTATTGGAAGTTCAATAATCATTCGCGCGCCGCGTGGGCGGTTATGTTCGGCGCGGATGCGTCCGCCGTGTTCAGCCATGATGCGCCCGACGATGGCGAGGCCGAGGCCCGTGCCGCGCCCACGCGTGGAGAAGTAGGGTTGAAAGAGGCGCGGGATGTCGGCGCGCGCGATGCCGTGGCCGGTGTCCGTGACTTCGGCGAGAAGCAACCCCCGCGCCGGGTCGTGTCCCGTGGCGATGGTCACGCGACGCTCGCCCTCCGCGTCTGCGAGCGATTCGATGGCGTTGTCTATGAGGTTGACGAAGACGCGGCGCAACTGCTCCGCGTCGAGCATCGCGACGGGCAGCGTGTGCGCGAGCAGGATGTCAATCCGCACGTCTCCGAGGCGGTCTTCGTAGAGCGCGACGGATTGGCGCACGACTTCGTTCAAATCACCCGCTTCGAGTCGCGCCGGCGGCAGACGTGCGAAACGCGAGAACTCGTCCACCATCGCCTTGAGGCTCGATACTTCGCGCGTGATCGTCGCCGTGCATTCCTCGACGACGCGCCCGATGCGCTCGCGTTCCGCACTGTTCTCTTCCCCGTAACCGTTGCTGCCCGGATATTCAAGCGGGTCGGCGGATTTGGTTGCCGCGCGGCTCTCTTCGCCGTTTGTGATGCGCTGAAAATTGCGTGCGATGCGTTCCGCCGAGAGTTGAATCGGCGTCAGAGGGTTCTTGATTTCGTGCGCCATGCGGCGTGCGACTTCGCTCCACGCGGCGGCGCGTTGCGCGGCGAGCAGTTCCGACAAGTCTTCGATGACGAGCACGACGCCGCGCCCCGCTTCCCCCGCGCGTTTCGTCAAAGCCGTCGCCGTGAGGGCCACTGGAATGCTCGCGTCCGCGCCCGTCGCGCTTTCCTCACGTGCGGCGTCGCGCAAAAGTTCGACCTGCTCGGTGGCGCGACTGCGCATCCGCGCTCGCCAGATGACGCGGTTCAGCGTCTGGAAATCTTCGACGCCGACGACGCCCGCCAGCAGAGTCCCCGAAGGCGGCGCTTCGTCTTGCAGCAGCATCGCGAGCGCGGCGGCGTTGATCGTCGTCACACGATTGTTTTCGTCGAGCGAGATTACGCCGGTCGAGAGCGTCTGGAGGACGGTCTCGATGTAGCCGCGTCGTTCGGCGAGGGCGAGGTTCTTCTCGCGCACTTCCGCCGCGTTGTGCTCGATGTCGTGCCGGTTGGCGGATAACTGCGCCGTCATCTCGTTGAAGGCGGCGGCGAGCACAGCGAGTTCGTCATCGGCGATGGTCTCGACGCGATGTTCGAGATTGCCGCGCGCCACTTCGCCTGAGGCTTCGGCGAGCGCGCGGATGGGCGTCGCGATGCCGCGCGCGACGTGGAGCGCGATCCATGTCGAGACGAAGACGAGCAGCAGCGTGAGCAGTCCCAACGTCGAAAGTCCGAGCAGGCGCACCTTACGCTGTCGCCGCTTAAAATTTTCAAAAGTCTGTGCGCCCGCCGCGAGTTTTTCGAGGTTCGCATCCTCGCGCAGACGGCTCGCCGCGACGAGCATGCGCCCGTCTCCGAGCGGCACGGCGGCCACGCTGTAGGGCCACAGGAGGCGGACGCCCTCCGCGACGCCTCCCGCCGCGCGCCACGTCCCGGCCAACTCCTTGTCGAGTTTGTTGAGGGCCACGCCGCCGTCGCCTTCATCGGCGGCGTAGCTTTGCGCCAGCGTCTCGCCCTCGCTCGTCTCA
>JBAVPI010000664.1:0-6187 GCA_049692915.1 Pyrinomonadaceae bacterium | reverse complement strand
CGCGGCGACCGCACGCGCCGCCGCCGCTACGTCCTCTATGTTCCGCGCACGCGCGAAACCTACAGCCTCCAACTCGCGCCCGGCGCGGACGCCACAAACACGTTGCGCGCCACATGGTCGCCCAACTTCAAGAACAAATCCGCCGAAGCCTTCCGCCTCGCGCTTCGTCGTCGCGCCGTCGCCGCCCCTCCGCGCATTCTTTGATTCGAGTCGGCGTGTGAGCAGGTTCGACCGCGACCGGAGCGGTCAACTTCCGCGTGCTCCGCATTAACATTTCCCGCAACCGCGAGACCGTTTCAAAATACTCGATTAACCGCAGAGGCACGGAGGGCACGGTTAAGACGGAAGCCGTGCCGGGGGTCTCTGCGGCGTTCAAATTTCGAGACGCACTTTCATGCCCCGATTTCGAGACGCACTTTCATGCCGCGCGTGTCTCCGGCTCTCATGCCGTGCGTCTCCCGCCGCTGTCGGCGGAGCAACCCGCCATGCTATCATCGCCTCAAAGATAAGGATCAAAACTCGGGCCGGTGTTCAGACAGCAAAGCCTTCCTAAGCCCTCTGCTGAAATGTATCCTGCGCGGGCGATTTTCAAGACAACCTTATTCGGAAAAGGATTTATGAGGGAAACTCCGCTCAAACGACATCTCTCCGTCCTCGTGCTCGTCTTCTCGTTCGTCGCCGCGCCCCTGTCGGGGACGTATGCGCAGACGAAGGTCGAAGCGGCGACGGGACAACAGCAGCAGCGACGCACGACGACGCAACAGACCAAGCCGGGCGCGTCATCGCAGAAGACGGCGGCGGCAGCGGCAGTCGCACCCGCGCCGACGGGCGCGCTCGCGCAGACCGCCGCATTCGTCAATAAGGTGCTGGCGAACGGTCTGGAAGTCATCGTACTTGAAGACCATTCCGTGCCGCTCGTGACGGTCGAGCTGGCCGTCAGGAACGGGTCGTTCACCGAGCCGCCGGAACTCAACGGCCTCTCGCATCTCTACGAGCACATGTTCTTCAAGGCCAACCGCGCCTCGCTCAACAAGGAAGACTACCTGAAGAACATCGAGCAACTGGGAATCATCTATAACGGGCAAACGCAGGAGGAACTCGTCAACTATTACTTCACGACGACGACCCCGAACTTCCCCGTCGCGATGCGCTTCATGCGCGACGCCGTGCGCTATCCGCTCTTTGACGAGGGACAGTTTGCACAGGAGCGCGAAGTCGTCATCGGCGAACTCGACCGCCACGACTCGAACCCGTTCGGCTCAATCGGCGAGGAGATGAACAACCGCCTCTTCTACAAGTATCCGAGCCGCAAGCGTCCGGGCGGCGACAAGGCGACCGTGCGCTCCGCGACGACCGACATGATGCGACTCATTCAGGGCCGCTACTATGTTCCCAACAATTCGGCCATCGTCATCACGGGCGACGTGACGCCCGCAGAGGCCTACGGCATCGTCGAAAATCTCTTCGGCGATTGGCCGCGCCGCGCGAAAGAACCTTTCGCGGAATTTCCGCTCGTCGAACATCCGCCGCTCGTCAAGAGCGAGGGCGCGATCATCACACAGCCCGTACAGAACGTCGTCATCAACCTCGGCTGGCAGGGGCCGTCCATCGGCAAGGACGACGCGGCGACATACGCGGCGGACGTTTTCTCGTTCATCCTGCGTCAACCCAACTCGCGTTTCCAACGCGCGCTCGCCGACACGGGACTCGTGACGGCTGTCGGCCTCGGCTACTACACGCAGCGCAACGTCGGGCCGATCAGCGTCATCGCTCAGACGACGCCCGACAAGGCTCGTGCCGCCACCCGCGCCATCTACAACGAGATCGCGCACTTCAACGACCCCGACTATTTCACGGATGAACAGTTGGAGAGCGCGAAGGCGCTCGTCGAAGCCGAAGACCTCTACTCGCGCGAGAAACTCGACGACTATTCGCACGTCATCAGCTTCTGGTGGGCCTCGACCGGCCTCGACTATTACAGGGGCTACCTGAAGCGCCTGCGCGCCACTTCGCGCGCCGATATCAGCCGCTACGTGACGACATACATACAGGGCAAGCCGCACGTCGGGCTGGCGCTCCTGTCGGAAGAAGCACTCAAGCAATCGGGACTGACAACGGAAGACCTAATCGGCAATGAGAAACAGAATGCAAACACGGCGAGCAAGTAGAGGGCGCGAGCTTTCGGGCGCGGAGATTTATCTGGACTTACCGGCGAAGAACACGACGCGCGTTTGGAGTCGCGTGTGCGCGTTGTGCCTGACGTTTGCAATGCTCGCGCTGGCCTCTGCGCCGCCCGTCGTGGCACAGACGGGCGGACAGACGACGACCACCGCGCCCCGCGTCAGTTCGACGGCTACGACGGCGGCGACTTCTCTCCCGCAAGCCTCGAAGCCGCTCGCCGATGTCGCGAAACTCGTCACGGAGTTTGAAGTCAACGGTCTGAAAGTGCTCGTCAAACAGCGCGAGGGCAGCCAGACGGTCGCCGCCGGACTCTTCCTGCGCGGCGGCTCGCGCAACATTGACGAGAAGAACGCGGGCGTCGAAGCGTTGATGCTCGATCTGGCGTCCGAGGCCAGCGCCAACTTTCCGCGCGACCGCATGCGCAACGAACTCGCGCGCATGGGGACGGGCATCGGCTACGGCGTCAACTACGACTACTCCGCGCTGACGCTCGGCAGCACGCGCCAGAACTTCGACCACTCGTGGCAAATCTTCACGGACGTGGCGCTCCGGCCCTCGTTCGCGCCCGATGATTTCGCGCGCATCAAGAATCGCCTCGTCATCTCTCTGAGCGACGATACGGACACGCCCGACTCTTATCTTCAACTGCTCCAATCGAAGGTCGCTTACGCGGGCCATCCGTACCTGAACAACCCGCGCGGCACGGTCGAGTCCGTCGGTCGCCTGACGCTCGAAGACGTGAAGCGTTATCACGCTCAGATGTTGCAGACTTCGCGCCTGCTGCTCGTCATCGTGGGCGACCTCGACCCGCAGATGATCAAAGAGCGGGTCGCAGCCACGTTCGGCAAACTGCCGCGCGGCGACTACCGGCCCGCGCCGCCCCCGCCCCTCTCCTTCAACGCCTCGACCGTGGACATCACCACGCGCGGACTGCCGACCAACTACGTGCAGGGAATTTTCGCCGCCCCCGCCCTGACCGCGCCCGACATCTACCCGATGCGCGTCGCCGCCAACATCCTGCGCGACCGCATCTTTTACGAAGTGCGCGTGAAGCGAAACCTCTCTTACGCGCCCGATGCATTCCTGAGCAGTCAGGGCGCGAACACCGGCGGCATCTATGTCACAGCCGTTGACGCCAATCAGGCCGTGCAGGTCATGCTCGGCGAAATCAGTCGCCTCCAGACAGAGCCGATTAATTCCGATGACATCAAGGCGCAGGTGCAGCAGTACCTCACGCGCTACTACCTGACGCAGGAGACGAACGCGGCGCAGGCCGGGGAACTCGCGCAATACGAACTGATCGGCGGCGGCTGGCGAAATTCCATCGAGGTGCTCGAACGCCTCCGCGCCGTGACGCCTGAGGACGTGCAACGCGTCGCCAAAACTTACATGCGCAACATCCGCTTCGTCGTCCTCGGCGACCCGAAGAGCGTCAACCGCAGCATCTTCACAGGGCAGGCCGGAGAGTAAACGCATAGGCGTCGACAAGAACGGCCACAAAAAGAGACCCGCGCGAACATGATGGACGTTCGCGCGGGTTATTCCGTTTTGACGACGACAACGCGCAAGGGCAACGCGCGACGATATTCTAGCGCGGGGCATCTTGGGCGCTTGTTGACATAGAGCCTTCGCGCTCCAGCGCGTTCAGCTTTACGCAGGCTTGATAGCCGCCGAAGATGCTGTAGAGGACGAAAGCGTGAAATGCGATTCCCAGCCAGTCGCGTACCAGCAGGAAGATCAGCCCGTCGAGCAGGTAAATAGCCATCCCCGCGATGAAGACCCACGCGAGCCTCTTGGAGGCGAAATAGCCAACAAGGGCGAAAAGCCCTACGGCCATCACGTCGAAAACAATCGCCACCACTTTGGGCGCGCTGCTTCCCCCGGAGGCCGCGCCGTTCGCCAACCCATCAACCAGCTGCGTGACGCCGAGGCTGACGATGAAGCCAAAGCGGCTGCCGGAGAGCGAGATGATCGAGGTAATCAGCGACAGAGCCGCGATCCAGTAGAACCAACGCGCGCCCGACAGGCAGCGCGCTTCCAACTTCATGCGTTCGATTGCATCAACAGGAATCATCGGAAATCTCCGGCAAATGAGGTTCGACTATTTTTTCAACTCGCCGGACAGTTTGCCGTAGAGCGAACCGTCGAGCGACCTGAGTAAATTGTTCTGTGCGAGCGCCGCGCCGCGCTCGCCGATTTCGAGATAGGTCATGCCGAGATTGTAATGTGCTTCCGGCTCGTCGGGGCGCAAAAGCACGGCCTGCTTGTATGCCTCAATCGCCTTGTCGAAGTTGCTGGCGTAGTAGTACGCGTCGCCGAGCTTGTTGTAGGCTTCGTAGGAGTTGGGCCGCAGTTTCAGCGCCTGTTGGAAGGCTTTGATGGCGTCCTGATTCTTGCCCTGCTTGACCTTGCAATAGCCGACCTGAATCCACGCTTCGGCGCGCGTCGGATTTTTGTTGACGGCGTTCTCGAAATAGCCGAGCGCGCTGTCGTAGTTGCCGAGCCAGAGCGAGTTGAGGCCGTTGCGATACCACCATTCCGAGAGCGCTTCGGGTTGCTGACCCAGACGGCTGCGGGCCGCGAGGTCGTCGAAGCCGAGCAGACGCGCGCCCGCCTTCATCTCCGCGATGCGCGGCGCGGCGATGGCGAGGTTGATGTTCTGCCCGTTCATCACGCGAATCGTCACGACGCCGACGACCTGTCCGCGCATGTTGAAGACGGGGCTGCCCGAATTGCCGTGCGAGATGGGCGCGGTGATCTGCACTATCTTTCCCAGACCCGGCACTTCGCGCACCGCCGAGACGATGCCGTCCGCCACAGACCCTTCGAGCCTCAGCGGGTTGCCGATGACGAAAATTTTTTCGCCCTCGTCCGGCATCACGCTCGTCGTCTCAAGCACACGCGCACGCTCCGGCGGGACGCGGACGCTCATCGTCGCGAGGTCGCCCTCTTCGTCCACGTCCACCAGTCCCTCGACCGCGTAGGGTTTGCCCTTGCCGTCGAAGGTGCGTATCTCTGCGTGGTCTGCCCCTTCGAGCACGTGGAGATTGGTGACGACCTGTCCGGGGTGGATGAAGAATCCGCTGCCGGTAATCAGCACCTCATTCTTCGCGTTGTAGGTGATGACGGAGACGACCGATGGTTTGACGCGGCGGATCAGTTCGGGGAGAGATTCTTCGGCGGACGCGCCTTTGACACAGACCAGAAGCACGACGACCGCCAGCCATGGGGGAAGCTTGCGTGTGAACATCTTGGATGAACTTTCAATGTGTGTGAGCCGCGTCGGGGGCGACTCCGGTCGGAAAGAATTTGGCGGGTGTGCGCGCCCTAAGTTTGTACGGAGGGGGACGCGGGAGCACCGTCCTACAGGCAAATCCAGCTTATGCTTTAACTCCGCCGCAAGTCAACAAAAATGTGGCGAAGATGTGTCGGGGAAAATCCGTGATTCAACATCGTGGAAATGAGTGATTCAACAGGTGAGTTTTAGTTGAGAGAGAAGCAGGCGCAGGCGCTTAAAGTTAATCTCGAAAAATTGAGTTGACGAACGCGGAGACGGAGGCACAGTTTTTAATCTTAACCGTGCCTCCATCTCCGTTAATTTCCGAAACTCGTCCGCGCTAAGGATTACTGGCGAACGACCGTGCCGACGACCGTGCCGGTGGGCGTGGAAGTCTCGGCTTCAAGCGTGACGAGCAGCCCGAAGTCTTTGAGCGCCGTCTCGCTTTGAATCTGCGCTTCGTTGCGCGTGCCGGGGTTGACGATCTGGCCGAGCTTAACGTACTTGTTGTCGGGCGAAATGGCCCAGACCGCATAGACGTAACCAGCCGGCGCATCCTTCAACTCGTGGAAACGCATCTTGATCTGCGTCGGGCCGTCCTTGCGCGGCTCGATATAGACGTTGGCGCGCGAGCCTGTCAACGCGCCGCCGAAGTTGATCTTCATCTCCGTGTCGGTGCCGACGCGGAAGCCCGGAATGCCGAGCAGAGGCGCGGCGTAGGCGCTGGTC
>JBAVPI010000663.1:0-1788 GCA_049692915.1 Pyrinomonadaceae bacterium | reverse complement strand
CTTTGAGCGAGTCGTCCATAACGGGCGTGCGTGGCGGAGTTTACCACGCGCCGCCGCGAGCGCGCATGCACGGCCTTCGCGCTCGCTCGTCGTCCGGCTCTTGCCGTCATCCGGCGCACTTCGGTTATAGAGCGCCACACCACGGCAAGACTTTACATAACCTGACAAACACTACGGTTTTTAACGTCGCGCGTGCCGTTCGGGGGTAACACGCGGCAGCATCTATCGCGGTTTTTGGACACCATTTGGCACTGCAATGGCTCGACTTGAAGACCTGATGGACTCGAAAGAGATGGAGCGCGCGGCGCGCGGGCAGGTACCGTTCGAGGCTTCCCCGTTTTATGAAAAGCTAATGCAGCTTAGAGAAAGTAATCCGCAAGCCTTCGCTTCGATGTCGCCGGCGTCAAAGCTCGCCCTCGGTTATTACGAAGGCGCGAAGAGGCGTCACGCGCTGATGCTCGACAAGGAGGAAGATAATCTTGCATGAGCGACGATCAAGCATTCCTCGCCCAACTCGACCAGTTGCGCGGCCAGCTTCAACGATTGATGGCCGCCGTCGAAGTGTGCCGCGCTGACGGGCCGACCGCCGCCGAAGTTTCCGCCCGGGTGCGACCCTCTGACGCTTCTCCCTCAGATTATCAAGCTGACGTTTAAAGTCTTCTACGTCGAGCCGACAAGTTCGCGCTATAATGACGGCGGTGACCACGTCGCCCTGAAACTTGAATAGCCCGCGCGTCAGCTTTCATCTGACCCCGGCCCGCCGACGAATCGCACGCCCACTGTGGCCCGCTGATTTTACGGCGGGCCTTTTCTTTTACTCGGAGCCAAATTTGATGCCTGCATATTACGAAGAAGATCGGAAAACACCTTTGCCCGCTCGCGGCAAAGTTGAAGAGTACGTGACGAAGGAAGTCGAGCGCATCTATGCGGAACTTTCCTTCTCGCGGGACATCGAAGAACGTCGCGCCGAACTGACCGAGCAACGGGATCGCTTCGCTGCACTCGTCCATCTCCAAGTCACCTACGCGTCGAACATCCCTGCCGTGGCTGAAGCGCGCGCCCAACTCCCGCTCGTGTCGGAGGCACTTGAGACGCTTCCGCTCAAAGCCTCGTATGAGGTCGTCGTTCCGACGCCCGAAGAGTTGGAGGTTCGTGTCCGCGCCGGTCTGCGCTACAGCCTCGTCGCCTTAATTGACTCGTGCCGCAACGAGATCGCCCGCATCCGTCGCGATGAACTTTCTGTCTCCGACATTGCGATGGCACAGCCGTTCGATGTGCGCCTCGTCCCGCGGATGCAAGGAACGGGGTTTGAAGCACAGGCCCGCCATGAAGTCGTCTATCGTCAGGCAATCGAGAAACACCGGCGCATGCTTAAAGACCGCCGCAAACTCATCACTGATCGGATCCAGGCGCACGAGCAAGCCATCGCGGACGCGGAAGAAAACTTGCGTCTGCTCGGCGAGGGGCAAGGCGATGGCTGACACTCTCGGCGACGATCTGCTCTCTTTCGATGTCGAGCCGGTTGCGCCGCGTCTCGTGCTTCCGCCTATCTCGTCTCGCATTCTTGACTACCTCGACGATCAAGTGGAAGACACGCGAGGCGCGGCGCTCGACGAACTCGGCTTCATCCCTCCCTTTCTCACTCGCGCCTACGTCCTCGATTTGGGTCTGCAATTCGAGATGCGGGACACCGCCCGCGCCCTCGCGAAACTCATGCGCAACTCGCGTGCGCCTCTGTTGATCGGTTTGAACTGACAGGAGAATTTTTCCGATGGGACTCTTTGACTT
>JBAVPI010000662.1:0-2655 GCA_049692915.1 Pyrinomonadaceae bacterium | reverse complement strand
GGTCAGCACCGGTGACGAAGGCGTGCCCGTGATGGTGCTCACTTTGTAGGTCGCGCCCGCGCTGCTGAGATGCGAGACGAAATAGAGTGTCGGTTCGGTCTGCGAGAAGGTCGTCACCGGGTGAAAGCAGAAGCCGCCGTTGGCGCTAGTGATGCCGGTGAAGAGCGTGGCCGCGGCAGTGCCCGCACGAAGTTGCGGGTAGTCGAGCGTCAACACGCGGCCCTGCGAGAATGCACCGGCGCTATTGAACAGGTTGACGGCGACGGCGACGAAGTTCTGGTTGTAGCCGAGCATCGGGAAGTCGGCGAAATTGAGCGTCGCGTCGCCGACGATGAAGCGGTACATATTATATGTGCCCGCCGGGTCGCTCGTCTGCGAAAGGGCAACCTCGACCGAGGTGGTCGCCGAGTTGGAGTTGGAGGCGATGGCGAGTATCCAGCGGTTGTTGTACGGGTCGTACTGAATCTGCGGGTCGAAGAAGCCGCTGCCGCCCGTCGAAGCCCAGAAAGCGGCGGGCGAGACGACGCTCTGGCGCGCACCCGTCGCTTTGTCCTGAATGACGTAGTTGTTATTGACGTTGACGAAAACCTTATCGAGTCCGACCGCGCCGTTCGTGTCGGGCGGGATCGTGAAACTCCCGGTAGGGCCGCCGCCGACGGCCTCGTCAAATTCGCCCTGATAACTCGTCGAGGGCGTGGGGCTGGGGACGAGCGGGTCGCCCGTCGTGTCGTTCGGCGCGGGCGAGACGGTTTCGCGCCCTTCGGTCGCGGGCGTCGTGCCTTCGGGCGAATCGTTCACCGTGCCGGGAACGGGCAACGCCAGACCGAACGAAGTTTTGTTGCGCGTAGTGGCTTTCGCGCGCGCCGCCTTTGCCTCTTTGTCGGCCAACTCTTTGAAGTTGACGACCGTGACGGAGGCCGGCGTCAACGGCTCTGCACTAATCTTGTTGCCGTCAATCTGTGTGGGCGGCGTGTTCGCCCTCGCGCCTTTCGCGCTCGACGATGCCGCGCGCATCTGTTGCGCAGCTGCGGAGCCTGCGCCAATCGCCAGCAGGCTCTGCGCGAGCAAGGCCAGACACAGCCCGAAGCGGGCCGTCTCTTTCAAAGTTCCGCCGACTCCGCTCCGGCGATTCTCCGACCGTCGGCCGGGGACATTTCTATTTTTCATTGGGACTGCTCTCCGTGTGGGTTAGAAGTTGTCGCTGCGGCAACATCACGTAAAGATACGGAGTGCCGTTGCGGTCATGTGTGTGCGCTCGCGTCGGACAAAAGACCTGCCGGACGCAGGTCGGAACGCGGCCTTAAATCGAATTTACCTGCTCAAAAAGAAACGACCGATAGGAATGCTCTGGAGCGAGTCGGAAAACCCGCCTTGTTAGTGCTGCTTGTCGGGAGCGAAACAGTCACACATGTAAGAACAATTGAACACCCGGCGGCTGTGCATGTACGGGACGCGTGGAGCACGCCGATGGATAATAGAACAGCCACTATCCTTCCGCAACTTTGAGAGCGCGGCGCGCGACGGATTTCCGCCTTCCGCTTAGTGCCATAACCTTCACGGATGGCCCGCGATGCCGAGACCTTTCGTGCATCGCCCTGTTTCAAGATCAACGCTTCCCAGACTGACGGGCGGGCCGCCCTCTTCATTCTCGTTTTCGATCTCGTCCGTCACGCGCACGGCTTTCTGTTCCGCGGTCTTGCGCCCTGCTTTTCTCTCGCGCTCCTCGCGTTCGCGCCGCTCCTCTCTCACACGCCGACCCCGCGCGCGTGCGGGCGGATTCGCCGAAGCGTTAAAGAAGAGGGCGGCGTGCGGCGGTGTGCCCTGCGCGGCGTAAATCACGCCGCCGTCCCTGAACGGGCCGATGCAGGCGCGCATGATACGCATGGCCTGCGCGCGCGGGATGGTGCGCTCGATCTCGCGTGCGGATGGAAGCAGGTTCACGACCGTATGCGTGTCTATACGCCGCCCGCGCGCGTCCGTGTAGAAGCCTACGGAATCGCTCAGAACTGTTTCATACTCGTTGATGCGCAGCCGCCACACGACGCGCCGGTCGCCCTGCGCGTTGACGACTTTGGCGAGTCGGAAATGTTTCTCGAAGTAAGGCGCGGAGAGTCCCGCAGCGAGAATCGCGTTCCTCGACCCTTGCACAAGACTCGCTTCGGCAGCGCTCAACTGTGTCGCTTCGAGAGCCTGACGCGCGGAGGGCGCGGGCGGTTGTTGTCCCTGCGTGGCGGGCGTCGTCGTGACGGTCGCCGTCTTCGTTTGCGCCGTTGCGCGACTCGCCGTCGCGGAGAGGCAGAGGACGGCGGTGACGAGGGTTAAAAATTTTCTTCTCATGATTCTTCCGCGTGAATTGTTGACGAAAGCTTCCAACGTTCGTTTGAAAGCGAATTTTCAAGTTGAAAACGAATTTACAAAAGGAGAGACCGCATTATAGATGCGCCCCATTATAGATGCGCGGCGCGCGAAAGATTAAGCGGCGGTCAACAATGTCATGGCGACAATCGCGGCGATGAACGCGTTGACGCGCCTTCTGCGCCCTTTGAGTGAGCGACTTTCATGGTTGAGGGGTGAGGGTTTCGCACGTATGCGAAAAGACTTTGTAGCTTGAGCGAAAAAGGCGCATGCGATTGTTAAGTTCGCATGCGCCTCTTT
>JBAVPI010000661.1:0-2508 GCA_049692915.1 Pyrinomonadaceae bacterium | reverse complement strand
CCGTTACCCCGTCGCCGGACTCCTTCGTCCTGCAAATTACTTCCGGCACGATTCCGGCTGTGCCGACGCCGACGCCCTCCCCGACCCCTACGCCTTCGCCCACGCCGACGCCGTCCCCCACGGCTTCGCCGACGCCCATCCCACGCGACTCTTTCGCCAAAGACTTCAGCGGCAACGGGCGCTTCGTCGTCATCGAATCCAACGGCGACATCGCGACAGAGAAGACCGCCGCGCGCAACAACGCCGACGGCAATCAGGAAATCTTTCTCTTCGACTATGCGCAACGCCGCATCTACCAGATCACGAACACCAGAAACGCGCTCAAGGATCAGGCCGCTTCTCCCATCTCTTCGGCGAACATAGACGTGCTCGTCGTCAACCTCGAACCCGTCATCAGCCACGACGGGCGCTTCATCGTTTTCAAGTCGAACGCCTACAGCGACGCCAACTCCCTGCTCACGCCCGCGGACTTCAACGGCAACGCGAACGTCGCCGCGCTCAAGGCCGACGGCAACACGGAGATTTTCGTTTACGCGATTCCGGTTGCGCCCGATGTTAATCTGACCGTCGGGGCCGAAGTCGCGCCGGTGAATCTGGTCGGCGGCTTGATGACGCGCATCACGAACACGCCCGCGAGCGCACTGCCGAGGACAGGCACGGCCAGCGTCGCGCCCTTTTTCGCCGACGACAATCGCGTGCCCGCCATTAACGACGACGCCTCGTTCATCGCCTTCGTCTCGACGCGCAACATCGCGAACGTCGGCGGCACGTCGAACGCCGACCGCAACCCCGAAATTTTCATCTACAACCGCACCAGCCCGTCCTTCGTGCAGGTGACGGACACGCGCGATCTGCCGCCGCCGACCGGCAGCGTCGTCGGCACGCCGGTCGCGAGCGACAACCCGCAACTCTCCGGCAGCGGCAACACGCTGGCCTTCGTTTCAAACGCCGACATCAACTCGACGGAGACGGACGCCAACAAGCGCAACGGCGAACTCTACGTCGCGAACTTCAACGGCACGGTTGTCTCTAATTTGCGTCCCGTGACGCGCACGCCGCCGCGCGATGCGGCCTCCGGCCTCGAAGGGTCGCCCGTCAACATTCTCAGCATCGGGCGTCGTTTGAGCCGCGACGGCAGCCGTCTCGCTTTCGAGTCGAGCGCCGATTTCAACGCCGACGGCACGCTCAACGGCGGCCTCAAAGACACGCCCGGCATATATATCTACAACATCGCGGCGAATACCTTCGCGCTCGTCATCAATCGCCCGCCTGCGAGCGAAGGTGGGGACATCGGCCTGCGCTTTCCGACCTTCACGGGCGACAACAGTCGCGTCGTCTTCGCCTCTGACCTGAACCTCAGGGCGGACGGCACGGTTGCCGCCGCCGGTGCAGCCGACGGACTCAACCCGTCGCGCTCAACGCAGATTTTCAGCGCGCCCGTCGCCGCGCTCTCGACGCTTTCGCGCCTGACTAGACAGCCGACATCTTTCGCCGGAATCCAACCCGTGACGAGCGACAACGTTCGTCGCACCGTCTTCAGCCTGCGCGGCACGGAACTCGGAGGCGGCAACACCGACGGTTCGAGCGAAGCCTTTTACCTGCTCGTTCCCGCGGCCACGAGCGAGACGCCCGCGCCTTCGCCGTCGCCCGCCGCTTCGCCCGCACCCGTTTCTTTCTCGACGGGCGCGACCGACCTTCCCGTCGCGGCGGCTACTCCGGCACCGAGTCCTTCGCCAACCCCGTTCACAGTGGTCGCCCTCGCCGCCGGTGAACTCGGCATCGCGCGTTCGACGCTGGCGCTCGCCAACACGACGCGGCAGATTGATAAGAACGATGCGCGCGAAGATTTGCGTCGCCCGCCGCTGCCCGTCGAACTCGACGGCGTCTCCGTCTCGATCAGCAACGCCGCAGCCGGTCTCTATTTCGTCAGCCCCGGCCAGATCAATTTCGTCGTCCCGCCGGGTCTCTTGACGGCGGCCACGACGCTGCCCGTCGTCATCAACAACAACGGCTCGGTGATTCGCACTTCGCTCCAACTCAACGCGGCGCAGCCCGACATCTTCAGCACCACGAACGGCGCGCTCGGTCGTGCCGCCGTGCTCAACGTCACGAACCCGTGCATCTCGCCGACGGGCGAGCCGTTTACCGTCACAACATCTGTACCGACCGGCTCGAAGACGACGGGCGTCTGCACCGCCTCCGGCACAGAGAGCGTGCCGACCGAGTTGCTCATCATGCTGACGGGCGTGCGCAACGTCACGCGCGCGCAGGTCACTGTGCGCATCGGGACGACAGACCTGACGGGCGACGCCATCGTCTCCGCCGGGCCGTCGCTCACTTCCGGGTTTGACCAGATCGTCGTGCGACTGCCGGCCACGCTCGCCGCTGCGGGCGACGTGCCCGTCATCGTCTCCGTCACAATCGGCGGCGTCACGACCACAAGCCGCCCCGCGGAGACCGCGCCGCACATCACGATTCAATAAAAGCCGTAGATCGTGAATCGTGAAT
>JBAVPI010000660.1:0-7449 GCA_049692915.1 Pyrinomonadaceae bacterium | reverse complement strand
TGACGTTGTTCATGACGCTGCTGGCCGGGTTCGAGGTGCTGCTCTACCGCTACAGCGGAGAGGAGGAGGCGGTGGTTGGCACAGGCATCGCGAACCGCAACCGTGTAGAGACGGAAGGGTTGATCGGGTTTTTCGTGAACATGCTGGTGCTGCGCACAGACATGAGCGGAGAGCCGACATTCCGGGAGTTATTGGGGAGGGTGAAGGAGGTATGCGTAGGAGCGTACGCGCATCAGGACGTGCCGTTCGAGAAGCTGGTGGAAGAGTTGCAGCCGGAGCGCAGTCTCAGTCATACCCCTCTGTTTCAAGTGGTGTTTGTCTTACAAAACGCGCCCGTGACTCTGCATTTTCCGGGGCTGACCGTTAAGCCCTTGAAGGTTGACTTCGGCCTCACACACTTCGATCTGACGTTCTCGATGGAGGAGACGAGCGACGAGCTGTACGGGATTCTGGAATACAACACCAGCATCTTCGACGCGCCGACCATCGCGCAGTTGCTTAAGTCTTACGAGACCATCCTGCGAGAGGTCGTCAGGCAGCCGGAGCAGCATCTCCTCGACATCCCGCTGCTGCCCGAAGCAGGGGAGAGTTACCGGGCGGCGACCCCCGGCCCCTCGAACGAATACGGCAGCGACCAGTTTGTTTTCTAAGCGCGTGGGCGATTCTCGCGCGCCACCCGACCCCTTAAAGCATCGAGCACGAACGTGAGTTTGTCACTCAAGAACGTTTACCAACGCGCAGCGATCAACAGTCCGCCACACCGGAGAAAGCGCCATGCTTCAGAGCGATGAAGAGAACCTTATTCTGGCCGAGTCAATAGATTCGGTGGACGCAGTCAACGCGAGATTTTACGGCAGGTTCACCTACCCGTGGCGGCCAAAGAGATTCGAGCGCGTTCTCGACCCGCACTTCGAGACAATCATGCTCAATCAAAACCTCGGCGACTGGGACGCACAGACCTTGAGCGGTTCCTTCAAGATTTGGGTGGCCGGGTGCGGCACCAATCAGGGACTCTACACCGCGTTGAGGTTTCCGGAGTGCAAGGTGCGCGGCTCAGACGTGTCCGTCAAGTCGCTCGAACTGTGCGCGGGCAGCGCCGCGGAGATGAACCTCTCGAACCTTGAGTTGAGGCGGGAGAGCATCAATCAGGTCGAATACCGTGAGGAGTTCGACCACGTCATCTGCACCGGCGTCATTCACCACAACGCAGACCCCAAAGCCACGCTCGAAAAACTGGCGCAGGCTTTGAAGCCTTCGGGCGTCATGGAGATGATGGTGAATAACCGTTACCACAGGATCGTGAGCGCAGCCTTTCAGAAGGCCGTCAGGATCATGAGCGGGTACACGGGGCCGGACGACTTCGAGGCGGAGATGCCCATCGCCAGAAAGATCATCGAAGACTTCCCCGTCAAGAATTTCATCTCCGCCATGCTCGACGCCTACCAGTACAAAGACTGGCCTGAGTCGCAGTTCGCAGACGCGCTGCTCCAGCCTGTTGACTACAGCTACACGGTCGAGTCCCTCAGCGAACTGGCGGAGAGTTGCGGCCTTGAGTTGTTGATGCCGACGGTGAACCTCTTCGACAAGGCCGCAAAGACGCTCTCGTGGAACATCCCTTTCAACGACCCGGAGCTGCGCGAACGTTACGACTCTCTACCCGACCTTGAGCGGTGGCAGGTGGCGAACCTGTTGCTTCACGAGAAGTCGCCGATGGTCTGGTTCTACATGCAGCGGAAGGACAGCGGGCGCGCGCGCAAGACCGAAGGGCAGGTCTGCGAAGAGTTTCTCGACCGGGTTTTCGTCAGGAGCAGCGCCCTCCAGAGGGGTTACATGATGGGCGAGGACGGGCACTACAGGCTGACGCCGAACACGCTGAAATTTCCCGTCACGCCGCCGGACTTGCCCGCGCGCAACGTCTATGACATGGCGGACGGCACGACGCCCATGCGCGACATCTTCGCGCGGCTGGGAATCGAGCCGACCTTCCACGCCGTCAACGAGATTCGGGTCAAGCTCACCACCTCGGCCTTTCCCTATCTCATCGCCACCCGCAACCAGCAAGCCGCGAGTCCCGACGACCAGCAGATGGTGTTGGAGGACTACAAAGCAGATCACTTCAACCTGTAGGAAGTCGGAAGAAGGAGCAGCACTATGATGAACACTCCGCTCGTATCCATTCTGGGCAGCAAGTACGCGGCGCGGCGCGATGGAGAACCCGGCAAGGTCTTTCTCATCAAGCCCCCGTATTTCACCCCTTGGACGCCGCCGCTGGGCATCGCGATTCTCAAGACCTACCTGCAACAGCACGGCTACAGCGCACAGTGCGTGGACTTTAACGTTGACCCGGAGCTGTGGGGCATGCACCACAAGTACTTCACGATCCTGCGCTCGCTGGAGGATGTCTCGATCAACGACGGCTACTCCAAGCTCTGGTGGATTCTCAACGCGCACATGCTGGCGTATGTCAACACGGGCGGCGACGCCGTCGCCTGCGCGAAGGTCTTGGCGACGGTCGTGCCGCTCTACGGCATCAGCATCGAGCCGAAGGTTGTCGAGGTGTTGCTCCCGCTTGTCGAGAAGTTCTTCAGGAGGCTTGAGTACTTGATCGAGAAATCCAACCTCTCGGAGTTCTCGGTCGTCGGAACGAGCACCTACACCACATCGCTGGCCGCGTCGCTCTTCATCATGAAGAAGGTCAAGGAGCAGCATCCACACATCAGGACGGTGATGGGCGGGGGCGTCTTCGCCGACGATCTGGCGCTCGGCTCCGACAATCTGGAGACGCTCATCGGCCAGTACGACTACGTTGACAGCATCATCCTCGGCGAGGGCGAAATGCTGCTGCTCAAAGTCCTCAACGGCGAACTCGGCCACAAGCGCGTCGTCTCGATTAAGGACTTGGCACCCGCGACCTTGGGCATGAGCGATGTTCCGATCCCGGACTTCTCCGACCTCAACCTCGAAGATTACTACCACCTGACCATAGAGGGCGCGCGGAGTTGCCCCTTCCAGTGCTCCTTCTGCTCCGAGACCATCCAGTGGGGCGACTACCGGAAGAAGCCGATTGACCAGTTCGCCGAACAGGTCATCACCCTCGCGCAGCAGTACAAGAACAACTCCTTCTTTATGGGCGACTCGCTGATGAACCCCTACATCAACCCCTTCGCCGCCAAGCTCATCGAGAGGAACGCCAACGTTCTCTACGACGGATACCTGCGCGCGGACAAGCCGGTCACTAATCGCAAGTTCGTGAAGCTGTGGGCCGATTCGGGTTGCTACCGCGTGCGCCTCGGCATCGAGAGCGCGGCGGCGCGCGTGCTTGACTCGATGGACAAGATGACCACCCCCAAGGTCATCTCCGATGTCCTGAAGACGCTCGCCAGCGCAGGCGTCCGCACGACGACTTACTGGATCGTCGGCTTCGCGGGCGAGACGGAGGAGGATTTTCAGGAGACGCTGGATTTCGTTCGCGAGCACCATCGCTACATCTACGAACTCGAAGCGCATCCCTACTATTATTACCCGTACGGGCAGGTTGGCTCGCGGCTGCACGAGTGTTACTCGCTCTACCCGGACGAGATCACGGATATCATCAAGTTCAAAGTCTGGGACATCGTTGACTCCAATCCGACACGCGAGGTGAGGTACGACCGGCTGCGCCGCTTCTCCAAGCTGGCGGGCGACCTCGGCCTGCCGAACATTTACACGATGGCGGAGCGCTATCAGGCCGAAGACCGTTGGCACATGCTCTCTCCGCTGGCGGCGAAGGTCTATGAGGGGACGGGTTTCCGCGGCGAGAAAGTTCGCCTGCCCGGAGAACCCGTGGCGGTCTTCGGCGACGAGGGCCGCGAGGCGTCGGCGCTGTCCGCCAACGTCTTTTGCTACCGGGCGTCGGTCGGGAAAAGGCTCGACGAAGAGACGCTCTCCACCGCCCTCGAACGCCTCGTCGAGTCCCAACAGATGCTCAGGATGAGCCTTCGGGACGGGAAGTACACGAGCGTCGGCGGCGCGGAGACGGGTCAAGTCGAGAGCCTGTTATTCTCGTCCGAGCTTCCGCACGACAGCCCCGAACAGGCGGAGGCGTTATGCGCGGAGGTCATCGAAAAGCTGGCGGTCGAGATGCGCCCTGAGCGACGCGCCGCCGTCCGCGCCGCGCTCTTCCACGGCGGGGACGATTCTTCGGAACTCTTCCTGCTCCTGCACCGCGCCATCGGCGACGGCGCGAGCGTCGTTCTCCTCTTCGAATCCCTCTTCAGAATCTACGAGCAGTTATCTAACGACAGGCCCATCTCGTTGCGACCCGTCGCGAAGAGTTACGCGGACTTCATCCGCGAGTTGAAGACGAAGGGCCACGCGGGGGCCGTCTTCTCTAAAGATGGCCGCGCCACTGATCCCGCGATTCTTCAGGAGGCTGACGCCCTGAAGACGATCTCCGAGAGCGTCTCGATTAACCGGAGTCTCCTCGCGAGGATGTCCGGCGAAGTCCTCTCCGCCTTCGGTATGAAGCCGTCCGAAGTGCTGATGATCGCCGTGCTGCGAAGCCTTGCGAAAACGAGGGCGGGCGAGAAGGCGACGGTTGACGCGACGGTGGATTACAGAACCGTGTTCGACGGGCTGGAGTTGACCGTCGGAGCTTTAACCCGCGTGAGTCGTCTGCCCGAAAGCCTGCTCGTCGAAGAAGGGCTGACGGCGGCATCCCTGCGTGAGATGCAGCAGCGCTTGCGTCAGTCCCCGGCGGAGAGCCTGCGGGGCGAGACGGCCCCTGCCGAATCCGGCGACGCGGGGCGGGAGCGGCTGCTCCTTAATTTTGAACACTTCATCCGTGAGCCTTGGCTGGGCGGCGACCAGTGGCAGCCCGGAGGGTTCGTCGTAAATGGCGGCGGCTTGAGACCGGGCTACGCGCTTGAGGTCATGCCGCTGCAAACGACGGACGGCATTCAGACACACCTCAGATATGACGATAACCCCGACATGCGCCAACTGGCGGAAGCCATCGCGGGCGACCTCGCGCATGAGGTCGAGACCATCCTCGACTACTGCGAAAGCTACCTCGCCGCGAAAGAGTTCTGGCTTGACGAAGTGGGCAGGGCCGCGCCCGATTCGGCGGACAAGTCGCGGGTCGGCGGCGACGGCGCACGGGAGCAGAGCACGGTCAAGTGCGACATTGACGAGGAGGGCTTGGGAAGATTGGCGGCGGCGTGTCAGGCCGATTCGTCAATCGTGCTCCTGTCCGCCTACGCGGTGCTGCTCTCGCGTCTGAGCGGGCGTGAGAAGGTGCTGCTGGCGGCCTCCGTCGCCGGAGACGAGGGAACCGACTTCGTCCCGCTGCGGCTCAACCCCGCGTGGAATCTGAGCTTCAAGCAGTTCTTGGAAGAAGTGTTGAAGAAGATTTCGCTGGCCTCCAAACACGCGTCCTCCGCGTTCGACATCGTGGCCGGAGAGATGTTCGACGCGGACGAAAATGCTTTGAGAGCAGCCCTCGGCTTCGGGTACGTCTCACGACAAGCGGATGGGGCGGGCGTCGCCGTGCTCGCACGCGAAGGCGTGGCAGCGGGCGGCTTCTCGTCAGTCGCGGGGTCGGAACTAACACTGAGTGTCCTGCGCGGCGAGCAGGGTCTGAGCCTCAGCTTCATCTTCGACAAGGGACGCTTCAACCGTGCAAATGTAGAAAGCATGAGCACGCATCTCGTGTCCGTTCTGGAGCAGGCAGGGAATGACGCGAACATCAAACTTCAGGAGATAGCCTTCAAGGGCGAGCACACACACGTCAACCCTTCAGAGACACTGGCCGGCGAGGTCTTTCAATTCTGATGACCGCGTAAGTCTATCTCAGTCCACAGCCGGAACACGTTCATCCGCCGACTAACTACAACTACCCGAAGGCGCGGGACAAGTCCGCCATCACCAGCTAAAGGAGCGCGCATGAGTGCCGTAAGCTCGGACGTACTTTTCTTTGATGCCAAACTCATTCAGGAGAGAGACTACTGGAAGGTAAAACTTTCTCAGGAGATGCAGCCCTCCAACCTCATGCTCGACTTCGAGCGACCGCCCATCTATTCGAGCAGGCCGGAGTCGGTCGTCCTTAACCTCCCCGGCGACTTGAATCGGAAGCTGGCAGAGTTGACCGGCGATTCATCGTTCCTGCTCTACACGACGCTCATGGCGGGGCTGAAGATATGCCTGCACAGGTATAACCGCAGTGATCGAATCGTGGTCGGCAGCCCGCCGTTGAAAGAACTGGGTCGGGCGAACGCCCTCGCCATCGTGGACGAGATAGACTCGTCGCTGACCTTCAGAGAATTTCTCTTGCAAGTGCGTGGGACTCTCCTCGAAGCTTACGCCCGTCAAGCCTACCCCTTCGACTATCTACTCAGGGATTTGGACGTGAACAGTCTGGACAAGAAGTGCCCGCTGTTCGATGTCGCCTTATCACTTGAAGACATCCACGGCCCCCTCTCGGATGTCAATCACGACATCACCTTCTCGTTCCAAAAAGGCCCGCACGGACTCTCCGGGCGTGTCGAATACAACGGACGACTCTTCGCGAGAGAGACCATTGAGCAGACTGCCGTCCGCCTCCTCCGCGTTCTGGAAAGCGCGCTTGAGGATAAGAACAAACGAATCCGCGAATTTAATCTCCTGACTGCGGAGGAAAGGCAAACGCTTCTCGGCTGTTGGAATGATACGAAGACCGACTATCCGGATGACTTGTGCGTCAACCACCTGTTCGAGGCGCAGGTCGAGAGAACGCCGGAGGCCACCGCGGTCGTTTACGAAGGGCAGTCGTTGAGCTTCGCCGAACTCAACGCGCGTGCCAACCGACTCGCTCATTTCCTGCGCGCGCGCGGCGTCGGCCCCGAATCAATCGTCGGTCTCTGTCTGGAGCGCTCGCCGGAGTTGGTCGTCTCCATCCTCGCCACGCTCAAAGCAGGCGGCGCTTATCTTCCGCTCGAACCTACTTACCCGTCGCAACGTCTCATCCACATGATGGAGGACTCCGGTTGCCGTCTCGTGCTCACGACGCAGGCGCTGGCGGGACGACTTGATGCAGGGCAGGCGGGCGGCCCCGCGCTCGTCAGCTTAGACACATGTGTGGATGAGATCGCGGCGCAGAGCGCGGAGAATCCTTTGAGCGATGTCGGCGCGGAGAACCTTGCTTATGTCATCTACACTTCAGGCTCGACCGGCCAGCCCAAGGGGGTGATGGTCACTCATCGAGGCCTCGCCAACTACCTGCAATGGTCTATAGATCATTACGCCGTGGCACAGGGCGAGGGCGCGCCCATCCACTCACCTCTCAGCTTTGACCTGACCGTCACCAGCCTGTTTCCCCCGCTGCTGGCGGGCCGGAGGGTAGAGCTGTTGAAGGAGGAGCAGGGCATAGAGGCTTTGGTGCAGGCGCTACGCCGTAAAGGCGACTATAGCCTCGTCAAGCTCACCCCGACGCAT
>JBAVPI010000659.1:0-7479 GCA_049692915.1 Pyrinomonadaceae bacterium | reverse complement strand
CATTAACGCAACGTCTGACGCGGGCCGCCGGGCGGATAACTCAAACGAAGCGGGCCGGGGCGCTCCCACGCGAGGCGTCCGCGCCCGCTTCACTTGCGTCAACGATCATCCCCGTATCGGGCGGGATGATTTACGAAATATTTGTAATCTTCGAGTATGCTGTTTCGCCTTTCCGACGTACACAAATCTTACGGCGCGCAGGACGTTCTGCGCGGCGCATCGCTGCAAGTCAATCCGGGCGAACACGTCGGGCTGGTGGGGCGTAACGGCGCGGGCAAGACGACGATGTTCCGTCTCATCAGCGGCGAGGAGACGCCCGACACCGGTGACGTGGTGCGTGCGCGCGGTGTCCAACTCGGCCTGCTCAATCAGCACGTTGATTTCGAGCCGGGCGTGACCGTGCACGAAGCGGCGCTCGCCGCCTTCAAAAACCTTCAGCGCATCGAGCACGAGATGCATGAGCTTGAGCATCGCATGGCCGAAGCCGGCGACGAACTCGAAGCGGTGCTCGAACGCTACAGCGATTTGCAGCATCAGTTCGAGCGCGAAGGTGGTTTTGAGTATGCGGCCAAAGCCGAAGCGATTTTGCAGGGACTCGGTTTCGACCGCGAGACATGGACGACGAGCGCGGAGCTTTTGTCGGGCGGACAGAAAAACCGTCTCGGCCTCGCCAGACTCCTGCTCGCGGAACCGGACGTGCTGCTCCTCGACGAGCCGACTAATCACCTCGATGTCGCGGCAGTCGAATGGCTCGAAGAATTTCTCGCCGCATACAAATCCGCTTACGTCATCGTCAGCCACGACCGCTATTTTCTCGACCGTGCCTGCACACGCATCGTCGAAGTGGAAAACGGGCGGGCGACGAGTTACACGGGCAACTACTCGGCCTTCCTCGTCGAGCGCGACGAGCGACGCGAGGCGCAGTTGCGCGCCTACGAAAATCAGCAGCACCTCATCGCCAAGACAGAGGATTTCATTCGCCGTAACCTCGCCGGTCAAAAGACGAAGCAGGCCAAATCGCGCCGTAAAATGTTGGAGAAACTCGAACGCGTCGAGGCCGTCAGGCACGATCAGTCGTCCGGCGATTTCCGTCTCCATAAAGTCGAGCGCGCGGGCACGCACGTCTTGACCGTGGCGGAGGCGTCGGTCGGCTACCCAGACCTGCTGCTCGCACGTGACATCACTTTCACGCTCAAGCGCGGCGAGGCGCTCGGCGTCATCGGCCCGAACGGCTCCGGCAAGACCACGTTCGTCAAGACAGTGCTCGGCAAATTGCCTCCTCTTGAAGGTGAAGTGCGTTGGGGCACGAACGTGCAGGCGGGCTACTACGCACAGCAACTCGACGACCTCGACGACCGCAACGAGATCATCATGGAACTGCGTCGCGTTGCGCCCGCGTCGGCGACCGCCGGTGAGTTGCGCACGTTTCTCGCAAAATTTCTCTTCACGGGCGACGACGTGTACAAGCACGTCCGAGACCTCTCCGGCGGCGAGAAGGGAAGGCTCGCTCTCGCCAAACTCATTTACTCGCGCGTCAACGTGCTCGTCCTCGACGAACCGACGAACCACCTCGACATTCCTTCACGAGAAGCGCTCGAAGAAGCGCTCGATGCCTACGACGGCACGATCATCACGATCAGCCACGACAGATATTTCCTCGACCGCATCGCCACGCAAATTCTCGCGCTCGACGGTGACGGAGGCGCGGAGCACTACGACGGCGATTACACCGAGTATCACGACTGGCACGCGGCGCAACGCACCGCCGCAAACATCGCGGCGCGTGCTGTGCAGGAGAAGCCCGCCGGTGTGAAAGAGAAGACCGCGACGAATAATGCCGCGCGCAGCGGCGTCGCGAAATCTAAAGCGCAAGGCGGTCAGAAGTCGAAGAAGAAAAATTCCGCGCGCGCCCCGCAAATTATCGAGGCCGAGATCGGCGAGGCGGAAAAACGTCTGGCTTCGATTACGGAAGAGATGTCGCGTCCGGAAGTGGCGCGTGCGCCCGAACAATTTGCGGGGCTGAATGAGGAATATAAACAGGCGGATGCGCGTCTGCGCTCACTTTACGACGAGTGGGAGCATGTCGCGGCAGAGTCGTCCAGCGTCTGAGCAAGCGCCCCGGCATCTCATGGCCGCGCGAAGGCGTAGTTAATCGTACCCAGTACCTTGACCGGCATGCCGGAGAGCAGCGTCGGAGAAAATTTCGCAAGCTTGGCCGCGCTCACCGCCGCCCCTTGTAAGAGCGGATGGCCCGACAGGGCGTGCGCGCCCGTCACTCTTCCATCTTCGCTAATCGTCACTTCCACCACGACAACTCCCCACACCCCCGCCGTCCGCGCCGTCGGCGGATAAAGCGGAGAGGGCAGGCTGAGGGCTTTGCCATTGAGCACTCCACCGGAGACGATGGTTTGATTAACGGCGGCGGCCTCTTTATCGGGGGTCGCCTGTCGCGTCGTCGTCGCGGATTGCGCACTGTCGTCGGCTGCACGCGAGTCGTTGGGAGTTGCGGGCGCGGCACCGCTCGAAGTCGAAGATGAGCTTGACGCCGCGGCCGATTTCTTCTCAGGAGATGTCGGAGCGGCATCGCCGGGTCGTGGATTGAGCGGCTCAATTTTCGCCGAGTCGGACTTCGATGCGGCAGACTGGCTAACCGGCCTGTCGTTATCAGCGAGCGAGTCGGGGCCGATTCTGCGATTCGTTCCGGCTTCCTGTATCACCTTGAACGTGAGGGTATCGCTTGTGCCGTCCGCGCGCTCCTTTGTGACGGGCGCAGAGGCTCGCGGCGAAGCGGCGTTATAGATGTTGCCGGTCGTCACCACGGATGAAATTTTGCCGATGACGGCTGAATCTTCAGCGGGGACTTGCTGCGCCGACTGCGTTGAAGACGACGGGTAAAAGCCGCGCCGTGCGCGCACGCGCAGGCCCGGATTCGTCTTGACCCGCAACGTAATGAAGCGGAAATATTTGTCCGCGCGGTCGTCCTGCGGGTAATAACTCAGGACGTACTGCTGTGAGAGGTCGAGAGAGATTTGCGTGAAGACCGCGTCCAAATCCCCGACCGCCTGCGGCACAAAGACCGCGCCGCCTGTCTGTTCCGTGATCTTCGCCAGACGCTGTTCGGCGATGAGGTCGTGAAGGTTCGGGTCTTCGAGTTGACGCGTCTGCACGACATAGATTTGACAGTCGGCGCGCAGCGCGGATTGCAGCGTCGCGTCGAAATTGATGTCGCTGACGGTATCCGTGCCGTCGGAGACGATGACGATAACCTTACGCCCGTCAATCGGGCGCAGATAGTTGGTGGCTTGCGAGATGGCGTCGAACAGCGCGGTCGCGCCTTCCGGCTGGCCGAAGCGTTCGATGGTGCGGACGAGTCGCGGCACGTCGTTCGTGAAACCCTGTTCGAGTCGGGGCACGGTCGAGATTGAATAGACGGCGGCGCGATCAATCGTGCGCACGACGCTCGCGAAGAAGCGCGTCGCGGCCTGCTTCTCAAAAGCGCGTGCCGCCGACAGGCTCGCACTATTGTCGAAGAGCAGGGCGACGTGCACCGGCGTCTCTGCGCGATTCAGATCGCTGATCGGCTTCAACTGCCCGTCCACGCGCAACTCGAAATCGTTAACTTTCAAGTCGGTGATCGCGCGCCCGCGCGAGTCCACCACGGAGGCGGGCACGAGCACGAGATTCGAGTTGACGCGCACCACCTCGTCCTCCCCGACCTCCTGCGACTCCTGTGTGGCAGCTGCCGCGCCCGTCGGCCCCGCAGCGTCCGAAGCCGGAGGCGGTGCGATATTCTTTTCGACCGTCCGTTGACGGACGTAAGGTGTGGGCGCGGGTGTCGGAGCAGGTTGGGGCGTGCCCCATGTCTGCTGAGAAGCCTGCGATTGCGTGGCGAGCGCGTCGCGCGCGTGTAAAGCGCACGGCAGGACGAAGATGCAGACTAGCGAGGCGCGCAGAAAAAGATGCACGGCGGATACGGCTTCGACACGAAGCGCGTGGACGCGTGCGCGTCGAGCGAGTCTTTTCTGTACGGAATTGTTCGGCGACAAGAGACTTGGACTCCGAAAAGCTATCAGAATTTGATGAACGGAAGCGCGATGAGGGGGATTGAAACTGTTCAATCGAAAAGGCTATCTGGTATCTGAACCTCCGGCGCGGGCGACATCGTTCGCTGAAGGCCGTTGTCGGGCTTTCCTCGAAGCGCGTTCGTCGCCCCCGAAGCTATGCTACCACCGCCGCGCCGCTAACTGCCAGCGGATTTTCAAGGCCGGAGAATTACATAACCATCAATAATGCCTCTCCTTGACAGAGGCGCGAGGCGTTTGTTAATTTACTTTTGCTTGATTGTAAGCGTTTCGTTTTGAGAGTTTTAGGCGCGTAGCTCAGGGGTAGAGCACTACCTTGACACGGTAGGGGTCTGGGGTTCAAATCCCCACGTGCCTACCAAATTTCTTTATTTGACATTAGCTCCGAAAGACCTTTGCCAGAGATGTTGACGCGAACTCGAACTACATTTCGATTTTAAGTCCACGGCTAAACCCGCTCCCACAAAAGAGGCGGGGCCGCGCAGGCGAAGGCGCTTCTGTCGAATCCGATCTGTTTGGTTTAAGTTTCCCATCAAGGGACATTCTAATTCGGTTGACGCTTCTTTCGTCCGTGTGGCCGCACCCTTTTCGGGTGGGGCGGAAACGGCACGAGGAAATTTGTGCAGGCTTTGCGGCCCGCACCCTTTTCCGGCGTGCGATTCCTGAACCGGACGGAGAAGATTAGCGATGAGTGAAATCAGCGTACAAATGAAGGGCGGAGCGTCGGCGCAGGTGGCGGCGGGCGCAAGCGTGGGCGAGGCGCTCAAGCAACTCGACCGCGATGCGGCGAAGCAGGCTCTGGCGGCAAAGGTCAACGGGCGGGAAGTTGACCTCGCGTATCAATTGAGCGCCGCAGCCGTCAACGGCGAGCCGTTGGAGGTTGAAGCGGTGCTGCCCGATACGCTCGGCGGCCTCGACGTGATTCGCCATTCGACCGCGCACCTGTTGGCCGCAGCCGTGCTCGACCTCTTTCCGGGGACGAAACTCGGCATCGGCCCGGCGCTTCTCGAAGACCCGCGCTACGGTTTCTTCTACGACTTGATCGCGCCGCGCATGCTGACGGACGAAGACCTTCCCGTTATCGAAAAGCGCATGCGCGAGATCGCCAAACGCAACATGCCGTATCGCCGCGCGGATATTTCCAAGGCCGAAGCTCTGACGCTCTTCACGGAGCGCGACGAACCGCTCAAGTGCGAGTTAATCGCGGCCAAGGGCGGCGAACAGGTCAGCGTCTATTACATAGACGGCTCGCCGTTCATTGATTTCTGTCTGGGGCCACACGTCCCGAACACGAACAAGCTGAAGGCTTTCAAACTGCTTTCGCTCTCCGGCGCGTACTGGATGGGCGACGCCGAGCGACAGCAGATGCAGCGCATCTACGGCACGGCCTTCGCCACGCAGACGGAACTCGACGCGTGGATCAAACAGCGTGAAGAGGCCGAGCGCCGCGATCATCGTCGTCTGGGTCGCGAACTCGATCTCTTCTCGATTCAGGACGCTTACGGGCAGGGACTCATCTTCTGGCATCCGAACGGCGCAATCGTCCGCAAGGCGATGGAAGATTATCTGCACGAAGAGCTGAATCGTCGAAACTACAAGTTCGTCTTCACGCCGCACATCGCCAAACGTGAACTGTGGCAGATTAGCGGGCACGACCAGAACTACGGCGACTCGATGTTTGCGCCGACGAAGATCGAGGACACCGAGTATCGGCTCAAGCCGATGAACTGCCCGTTTCACATCGGCATCTACAAATCTCAGCAGCGTTCCTATAGAGATTTGCCGCAACGTTACGCCGAGATGGGCACGGTCTATCGCGCGGAGTTGTCGGGCACGCTGCACGGATTGATGCGCGTGCGAGGTTTCACGGTGGACGACGCGCATCTCTTCTGTACGCCTGAACAGGTGCGTCAAGAGATCGGCGACTGCGTGGACTTGGTGGTCGAAGTCTTCAAGACGTTCGGTTTTGACAAGGTCAAGTTCGAGTTGTCCGTCAAGGGCAGCGACACGAACAAGCAGTGGTTGGGGACGGAAGAGAACTGGGCGCACGCCGAAGCTGCGCTCGCCGAAGCGTTGGACGAGCGCGGCGTCGCTTACGAGCGCATCGAGGGTGAAGCCGCCTTCTACGGCCCGAAGATTGATTTTAAGATTGAAGACGCCATCGGTCGGCTCTGGCAGTTGGGGACGGTGCAGTGGGACTTCAATATGCCGGAGCGTTTCGAGCTTGAATTCATCGGCGAAGACAATAAAGCGCATCGCCCCGTGATGGTGCATCGCGCTCTGTTCGGCTCCATCGAACGTTTCTTCGGCGTGCTCATCGAGCACTACGCGGGCGCGTTCCCGCTGTGGCTCGCGCCCGTGCAGGTCGCCGTGCTGCCGATTACGGATCGCGTCAACGAGTACGCCGATAACATCGCGGCGCAGTTGCGCAGGGCGGGCCTGCGCGTCGAAACGAACACGCGCGGCGACAAGATCGGCGCGAAGATACGCAACGCCCAGTTGCAGAAAATTCCCTTCATGCTCGTGCTCGGCGACCGCGAGATGGAAGAAGGACAGGTCGCCGTGCGCGAGCGCACGAAGGGTGACATCGGCGCGATGTCGCTCGAAAAATTCATAGAGGCGGCGCGTCATCTCGTCATCACGCGTGCGCTCGTCAACGACGTAACATGAGATTGACGGCTCGATGATGAAGGCCGGCGGAAAGCGATTGGCTTGACGCCCGGCCCCAAGTCTCCGGCCCTCAAACTCCAAACTCAGGAGGTGGAGGTATTCCAAGTTTTAGAGGCCGCGGCCAGCGCCCCGACCATCGTCGCGCTCCCGCCACGCGCATCAATGATCGCATCCGCGTGCCGCAAGTGCGCGTGATCAACGACGACGGCGAGCAACTCGGCTTGATGAACACGCGTGAGGCCATCAGCCTCGCGCGCTCGCGCGGCCTTGATCTGGTCGAGGTCGCGGCGACCGCCGACCCGCCCGTCTGTCGCATCATTGACTTCGGAAAGTTTCAATATGAAGCGAAGAAGAAGGCGGGCGAGGCCAAGAAGAAACAGGTCATCATCACGGTCAAGGAAGTGAAGTTCCGACCGGGCACGGACGAGCATGACTACCAGTTCAAGAAGAACCACGCGCGCGACTGGCTCTCGGAAGGCGACAAGGTGAAGGCCACCATCTTTTTCCGCGGGCGCGAAATTACGCACCGTGAACTAGGCGCGGAACTTCTGGGCAAGTTGGAAAAGGATTTGACTGACGTTGGCGAAGTCGAATCGCGGCCACGGATGGAGGGCAATCAAATGTTCCTCATCTTCGCTCCCAAACGTCATAAGACAGCCGCGAAGCAGGAGCCGAGGCCGAAGCCTCCTGCCGTGCCGAAGCCGGTTGCGCCGCCGCAGCCCGAAGC
>JBAVPI010000658.1:0-4757 GCA_049692915.1 Pyrinomonadaceae bacterium | reverse complement strand
CGACTCCCACACGGTCTCGCCGCTCGCACGCGAGACGGCGCGCACGCGCCCGCGGCCCGAAACGTAGATGTGCCCTTCGTCCATCGCGGGGTCGGCTTCCGTGAGCGCTAAGCCCTCTTCGTTAACGCGAAACTTTTCGCGCACGCGCTCCTTCCCCGTCCGCGCGTCAAGCGAAGTCACGCCCTCGTAAAAGAGGTAGAGCCGCCCGTCGAGGAACGCCGGAGGGCGATAGTTGTCGAGCGTGTAGGGCACGTCTCCGTCATCATCGCCCCAACGCGCGGGCATCATCTCGACTTCGCTCTCAAGCTCATCCTTCCAGAGTTCCCGCCCCGTGCCGGGGTCGAACATGCGAATGACGGGACGATGCTTGAAGTTTTCCCGTGCGTGCCCGTGCGCGTCCCGCACGAGGACGACGGCGAGCAGGTTCGCGTTCTGGTCGAGCGCCATCTGCAAGACGGAGCCGCGCACCCGCTCGCTCCGCCACACGGCATCGCCCGTCAACAGGTCAACGGCTTCGAGTCTGGACTTATCGCCGTCCTCCAGACTCAGCAGCAAAAGGTCTGTGCCGGGGACGGGCGCGGCGTCCGTCTCGTCGAGACGCAAGCCTTTGCGCCGCCAGAGCACGTCGCCGGATTCGGCGTCGAGTCCGTAGAGCGACTTCTCCGTCCCCGCGACGAGCACGCCGAGTTCCGTTGACTGGTAAAAGCGGACTCGCCCGTCGAGCTTCGCAGACCAGCGCGCGGCTGCGGCGGCGGTCATCCGCGCGCCGTGACAGAGCGACGCCGCGCAGACCGACACGAGCAACGCGCATTTCAGTGCGCGGCGCGGATTGAAAACCTGAATCAAAGCAAACTTGAAAGCTTGAATCAAAGCGAACAACGTAAGACCACCTCCCCGGAAAACTTCATTGTGCGAACTGCACCGGAAGTGTCCCGATTATAAGCGTTCTCGCGAAGCCCTGTCACAGAGGTCGGATGCGGCGCACAAGGTTGCACGCAAGACTGCACCCGAAGGATGCGCGCCAACGGACGCACGACTGCCCCGCGTCTGTGCACACGCGACCGGCCCGCGTCCGCGCACGCGCGCTACTTTTGATAAACGTAATAGACGACGCCTGCATAATCGTCCGTCAGGAGAAAGGCGTTCGACCCGAAACTCAACACGTCCGCGGGGCGACCGTGCGCTCGACCAGTGCTGATGAAGCCCGTGATGAAATCTTCCGGCATGTCGGACGCGTTGGCGTCCCAACCCACGCGCGCGACGCGATAGCCGTGGCCGAGATTCTTCTTCGTCGAGCCGTGCAGGGCGACGAGGAAAGAGTCGCGCAGTTCCGCGCCGCTTCCCTCGTCGAAGTATTCCAGTCCGAGCGGTGAACTATGCGAATCGAAAGCCGAGTGCGCCGCGGGCACGTCGCGGCAGTTAAACTTCTTCCCGCGCGGATTGAACTTCGCATCGGCGAACACGCGCGGCCCCGATTGATAGCAGTAAGGCCAACCGTAGTTCGCGCCGTCCTGCACGGCGTACATCGTATCGGCGGGCACGTCGTCGCCGAGATGATCGGCCCCCATGTCGGTCGCAAACAGACGCCCGCGCACCCAACGCAGTCCGACCGCGTTGCGCAGGCCCCGCGCGAAGGAGCGCTGGTGGCCGCCGTCCGCGTCCATCTCAAGGATGCCCGCGCGCACGTCCTCCTTCTCCACGCAGGCGTTGCAACTGCTGCCGACCGAGACGTAAATTTTCCCGCCCGCGCCGACCGTGACGGTGCGCGTCAGATGCCAGCCGCCGTACTTGTAGTTCAGACCATAGTCGGGAAAAGTGGCCAGCACTTCCGGCTCGCCTGCGGGCGCGTCCGCTCCGCGCGTGTACCTGTAACGCACGAGGCGATCCGTCAGCGCGAGATAGAACCAGTCCGTGCCGCCTTCGTCCGTGTAGAAGGCGACGCTGTTCGGGTTGCGTAAATTTTTGAGATAGGTCGTCACGCGCGCAAAGCTTTTGGTGCGTTGGTCGAAGCCTTCGAGGATATAGACGACGCCGCGCGTGTTGTCTGCGAGGTTATACATGTCCGTGACGAAGATGCGCCCGTCGGGACTCTGCGCCATGAAGCGCACGCGCTTGAGTCCCTGCGCGGCGACGCTGATCTCGAAATTTTCGGGCAGGTTCAGTTCAAACGTTCTGCCGCCGGAGAGCGTGATGCGACGCGGAGTGAGTTTGAGTTGACGCGCTGCGTTGGCCGACGGGCGTCCGCGTTGGGTAGAATCGGGCGAAGAAGAGATTGAAGACCGGATTGCGTGCGCGGCCCGCGCTTTCGTCGAGGGGCGAGCATGGGCGTCTGACTGCGTTCCGAAGAGAGCGGCGAGCGCGCCGAGCGGGAAGACGAGCGCGAAGATTCTTCTTTTCATCAAAGCCTCCGGCGGGCCGTGTTTCTTAAAAGCCGGAGCATGTTAGCAGCTTTGTCAAAGAGGGCGAACGCGCCGGGCGGGAGACGTAAGCCGGATGGAAGACCGGGGGTCGGCCGGAAGTGCGACGCAGGCGAAACCTCAGCGTGTCCCGCGCGTATTATGCCTCGCACACCACATTCTGGATGCGGCGCGCGCTTGTCGGGCGCGTTCACACAAAGACAGAAAAAATTTTAAGTAAGGAGCATTCAATGCGTTTTGTGAATTTACGTTTTTCTGCGACCACCATCCTGCTGGTGCTCATCATCTGCTTCGCCGCCTTCGCGCAGACCGGCGGCCACGGCTTCAACACAGCCAACCTAGACAAGAGTTGCAAACCCTGCGACGACTTCTACCAGTTCGCCAACGGCGGCTGGCTCGCTAAAAATTCGATCCCGCCCGCTTTCTCGACGTGGGGCACGACCAGCCCCCTGCGCGACAAAAACATCGAGGTCATGCACGGGATTCTCGAAGACGCGGCGAAGAACACGAAAGCCCGCGCGGGCAGCAACGAGCAAAAGATCGGCGCGCTCTACGCGAGTTGCATGAACGAGACGGCCATCGCCGCGGCGGGCGCGAAGCCTCTGGCCCCGGCGCTGGCCTCAATCGCGAAGGTCAAGAGCACGAACGACCTGCCGCGACTGCTCGCGGATTTTCACTCGCAGGGCATCGGCTCGTTCTTCGGCTTCGGCGCAACGCAGGACTACAAAAAGAGCACGTCCGTCATCGCCTCCGTCAACCAGAGCGGCCTCGGCCTGCCCGACCGCGACTACTATCTGAAAAACGACGACAAGCTGCGCGCGATTCGCGAGGCTTACGTTAAATACGCCGCGCGCCTGTTTGAACTCGCGGGCGACGACCCCGCGCGTGCGGCGGCGGAAGCCGACACGATGATGAGCATGGAGACGAAGATCGCGCAAATCTCGCGCGACCGCGTCGCCAACCGCGACCCCAACAAACGCTACAACAAACGCACGCCCGCCGAGTTGCAGGCGCTCACGCCGCACTTCAACTGGACGACTTATATTAAAGCCACCGGCGCGCCGAAGTTCACAGAGATCAACGTCGGGCAGCCGGAATATTTTGAGATGATGGATAAACTCATCACGCTCAATCCCCTCGGCGATGTCAAGACCTACCTGCGCTGGAAGGTGATTAACGACGCGGCGGAATCGCTCGCGCCTGAGTTTGAAAAGGCACGCTTCGATTTCTACGGCAAGACTTTGAGCGGGACGAAAGAGATGCTGCCGCGCTGGCGTCGCTGCACCACGGTCGTTGACCAGAACCTCGGCGAAGCCCTCGGCGAAGAGTACGTCAAGCGCGCCTTCACGCCCGAAGCGAAGGCGCGGATGGGCGCGCTCGTCAAAAATTTGATCGCGGCGCTTAAGGAAGACATCGGCACGCTTTCGTGGATGGGCGACGCCACGCGCCGTCAGGCCATCGCGAAGCTCGACGCTTTTGCCACCAAGATCGGCTACCCCGACAAGTGGCGCGACTACTCGGCGCTCAACGTCACGCCCGCCTCATACACCGGCAATCTCATTCGCTCGGCACAGTTCGCACGGCGTCGCCAGATCAACAAGATCGGCCAGCCGGTTGACCGTACCGAGTGGGGCATGACGCCGCCCACGGTCAACGCCTACAACAACTCCCTGATGAACGAGATCGTCTTTCCCGCGGGCATCTTGCAGCCGCCCTACTTCAACCCTGCGGCGGACGACGCCGTTAACTACGGAGCTATCGGCGCGGTCATCGGCCACGAGATGACGCACGGCTTCGACGATCAGGGACGCAAGTTTGACCTGAACGGCAATCTCACGGATTGGTGGACGGCGGAGGACGCCGCGAACTATCAGGGACGCTCCGATTGCGTCGAGCGGCAGTTCTCGTCCTTCAAGGTTGAAGATAATTTGAATCAGAACGGCAAGCTCGTGCTCGGCGAATCCATCGCCGACCTCGGCGGCCTGAAGATCGCTTACAAGGCTTTCCAGAAAGCGATGGAGGGCAAGCCCCGCACGGAGATTGACGGCTTCACGCCGGAGCAGCGTTTCTTCCTCGGTTGGGCGCAGGTCTGGGGCCGCAATCAGACGCCTGAGGCGATGCGTCTGCAAGTCGCGACCGACCCGCACCCTCTGGGCCGCTTCCGCGTCAACGGCCCGCTCTCGAACATGCCGGAGTTCGCCGCCGCTTTCGGTTGCGCGCAGGGCACGGCGATGGTGCGGCCCGAACAGGATCGTTGTCAGGTCTGGTAGAGACACGACAAGTCGGCGCGTGAGACGGCTCGCGCTTCATAGAGCATAAAAAGCTTGCGCGGGGGGTGTG
>JBAVPI010000657.1:0-3767 GCA_049692915.1 Pyrinomonadaceae bacterium | reverse complement strand
GTTTGAGCTAAAGTCAGAGTGCTCTTTTATTCGGGGAAGAATTCGAGGAGCATGGCGAGCATCTCGTGCTCGGTGTCGGTTAATTCCACGAAGGAGATGCCGAAGCCGATCCTCGGCAGGCGATAGTTAACTTGCCCGCGCAGGAGCATCCAGCGGCCTGTGGGCAGCCAGCAGTTGATGAAAATTAACTGGCCGTCCTGCGTCTCGGCCTTCGTTTTGACGAAACAGTTCTCCACTCCCAGACTCGTAATCCTCCCCGTGCGCGGGCAGGCTTCGGTCGTGCCCCAGTAACAGTGCATGGGCGGGCGCAGCCTTTTGGCTCTCTTCTGCGCGGAAGGCAGCGGGATGTCTAAGATGGGCGGTGCGGCGACGGACATGTGCGGTGTTGATTCCTTAAGCTACCAGAACCGTCTTGTTCGACGGCTTGGAGCCGATGTTGTTGACGACGGGCGTGAGCTTTGAAGCGTAGGTCTCGCTGATGATCTTCTCAGCGCCTTCATGACTGACAGGCTTGGAGAAGAAATACCCCTGCCCGTTCTCGCAGCCGAGCTTGCGCAAGAGCGCCAGTTGGTCGTTGGTCTCGACGCCTTCGGCCACCACGTCCATGCCGAGATTCTGCGCCAGCACGACGATGGTACGCACGATCTCAACGTTCTCGTTATTCTCCGTCATGCGCGTGACGAAGGAGCGGTCAATCTTCAAAGTATCAATGGGGAAGCGGTGCAGGTAGGAGAGCGACGAATAGCCCGTACCGAAGTCGTCTATCGAGAGGGTCACGCCGAGGTCGCGCAATTCCCTGAGCATCTGCGTCGCCGTCTCGATGTTCTCCATGACGACCGATTCGGTAATCTCAAGTTTCAGGCTGTGCGGGTTGAGGCCCGTCTCTTTCAGAACGTGATCCACCGTGCTGATGAGATCGGACTGGCTGAACTGCTTGCTCGACAGGTTGACGCTCATGAACATGGCAGGGTCGGACGGGAACATCCTGTGCCACTTGCGCATCTGCTTGCACGCTTCTCTCAAGACGTATTCGCCGAGCGGGACGATCAGGCCGGTCTCTTCGGCGACGGGGATAAAGTCCATCGGCGAGATGAAGCCGCGCTCCGGGTGCTGCCAGCGGACGAGCGCCTCGAAGCCGCGCAGGTTGAAGTCCTGTAGCGCGACGATGGGCTGGTAGTGGATGAAAAATTCCTCGCGCTCGATGGCGCGGCGCATGTCCGTCTCCAACTGGAGAAGGTTGATGGCGCGGGCGTGCATCGCCTTGTCGAAGATTTCATAGCGGGCTTTGCCAAGTGACTTGGCGCGGTACATCGCCGTGTCTGCGTCGCGCAGAATGTCTTCGGCGCGCTCGTAGCCGGTCGTCGAGGGCGCGATGCCCATGCTGACGGTCGTGAAGACTTCGCGCCCGCTGAGTGCGAAGGGCGTCGCCAACTCTTTTTGAATCCGCTCGGCGACGTGAATCGCTTCCTGCTCTTCGATAATGTCTTCGATGAGAATGACGAACTCGTCTCCGCCTAGACGGGCCACGGTGTCGCCGGGGCGCAGGTTCTTCTTCAGCCGGTCGGCGATGCCGACGAGCAGTTGATCGCCGATGGTGTGGCCGAGCGAGTCGTTGATGATTTTGAAGCGGTCGAGGTCGAGATAAAGCACGCCGTACATCAGCTTATCGTTGCGCTGTGCGCGGGCGATGGAGAGCTTCAGGTGATCCATGAAGAGGGCGCGATTCGGCAGTCCCGTGAGCGCGTCGTGGAAGGCGTCGTGATGAAGTTGCTGCTCGGCGAGCTTGCGGTCGGTGATGTCCTGTATCTGGAAGATGAGGTGGACGGCGTTGGTGTAGGCGTCGCGCACGAGCGAAACGCTCCAGTGCACCCAGACCTCGTGGCCGAGCTTGTGTATGTAGCGCTTCTCCATCTGCGAGGTCGGAACTTTGCCCTTGAGTAACTGGCTGATGTTCGAGAGGGCGGTCGGCAGATCGTCGGGGTGCGTGATGGTCAGGAAGTCGGAACCCATCAACTCCTGATCCGTGTAGCCGAGAATCTGGCAGAGACTGCGGTTGACTTGAAGCCAGCGCCCCTCGGAAGAGACGAGCGCCATGCCGATGGCGGCATAGTTGAAGGCGCTGCGAAAACGCTCGGACGAATCGTTGAGCGTCTTGTCGCGATGTTCGGTCTGACGGACGTTCGTGGCCTTAAGTTCGCCGTTGCCGCGCATTGACTGGTAAGCGAAAAAGGCAATCGCGCAGACGGTGGCGAGCGTGGTGGAGAGGGCGGGGCCGAGGTATGTGACGGCGAGGCCCGCAGCGTAGGCGGCGGCGGCGCAGCAGATGTATGAGAGCGTCTTCCAGAAGAAATTCCGCAGCCACGCCATCACGACCGACTGTTTGATTTTATAAGCTCCGCCGATTGCCACAATCGTCGCGCTCAGAGCGGCCTGCAAGAAGATCGAGCCGAAGATTGAGTTAAAGGCCGCGAGCGAGAAGCCCGCGCGCAAAAGTTCGGTGACGGGGCCGAAGCTCAAGCGCAGCGTCCAGACCATCAGGAAAGTCCCGAAGACCTTGATGGCGGTCTTGAAGAGAACATTGAGCAGATTCTTGCTCGACGAGAGGGACGCGCACAGTGCGACGATGGCGGCCAGCACGACCGCGGCCTCGCCGTCAAAGAGCAGCATCGAAAGGAAGATGAAGGTGTCGGTGACGGGGAAGTGCCAGCGTCCCTGCTGGTCGCGCGAGGCGAAGCGCGAACTGGAGTGCACGGCGGCGAGCGTCAGGAGGAAGAGAGGGAATCCGAGCGCCGATAATTTAAGCAGGCAGAGCGAAAGGAGGGCCGCCCCCGCGCCGAGCGCGATGAAGATTTTGATGAAGCGTTGCGTAAAACGCTGACTGTCGGCAATTTCCATTGGATGTTTCGTAGACCCCTTGGAAAAGAACGTTGGTTGCGGGAGAGCGATTGGGTTGGACGGGAATTATCCGTTCCGTCAACGAATCCCTAACAACTTCGGTGCCAGAAGATTTGAGAGTGGTGGGCCGCCTTTTCCGGTGAAATAGCAATGTTTTATGTGCCGTCGCGCGGTTCAAAAGAGGGTTTCCGTCAAATAGAGAGAAATCCGGTCAAGCGATTTGACACTTATTCATTCAACGACGTGACGCGCGTAACTTGACGGGTCGCGTAAATTTTTCCGCGCGGGACTTCGTACCTACTGTCTGTCATCGTTCACGGTAACGCGTTCCGGCTCAAACCCCGCGGACGCTTCGACCGGGCCGCATAAAACATCTGATAAAATGCTCCGCTGTGAAACCGACGATCTACATGGCGCTGACTGACGATTGGGAACTGCGCGGCAACGGTTCCGGCGATATCGAGCGCATTCAATTTCGGCCCATGCGCGAACTCGTCAGGATTTACGACAGACACGGCGTGCGCGGCACTTTTCTCGCGGAGGTCATGCAACAACTGGCCTTCAGAAAATTTCAGGCACGTCATACGGAACTGAAACCGCTGGCCGACGCGTGGGACGAACACGTCCGCGAGACGTTCAAGCGTGGACACGACGTACAGTTGCACATTCATTCGCAGTGGTCGGACGCGACATATGAGAGCGGCGTCTGGCGGCTGGGCGGAGACTGGTCAATCCTCAAACACGGGCCGGAACGTGCGCGCGAGATGCTTCGGGGCGGCAAGGAGTATCTGGAAAACCTCCTGCGTCCCGTTGACCCGTCTTATAGATGCGTCGCCTTCCGTGCAGGCTCTTCGGTCATCGCGCCCTCGCCT
>JBAVPI010000656.1:0-1748 GCA_049692915.1 Pyrinomonadaceae bacterium | reverse complement strand
GCTTCGGGGAGCGTCAATGCGCAGTTCAGCGGCGAGACGGGACGCGACGCGGGCGGGCGCACGCCCCTGACCGGCGACCTCGCGCTCACGGCTGACCGCGGTCTCTTTCAGATCGAGCGCGCGAACTTGCGCACGGGCGCGACGGCGTTGAATGCGTCCGGGCAATTCTCTTTCAAGGGCGGGTCGCATCTTTCGGTCAACCTCGCCTCGACCGACGCCGCAGAGTTGCAGCGCGTGCTGATCGCTTCCGGTTTCGCGCCCGCCTCCGTCGAGCAGAAACTCGACGACTACGGAGTCGAACTCGCGGGCAAACTCGACTTCAACGGAACAATCACGGGCGACCTCGACGATCCCATCGTCAATGGCCGCGTCTCGCTCGCGTCGCTCGCGTTGCGCGGGCGCGAACTCGGCGCGCTCGGTGCGGAGATCGCGTCGAACAACGTCGAGACGCGCATCAACAACGGGCGACTCGCCGAACCGGACGGCGGAGGCGCGCAGTTTTCCGCCGTCATCCCGCGCGCGGGTGAAAATAATATCTCGTTCGATGCGACGCTCGACCGCCTCAACATCGGCAATTTATTAGCGGCGCTGAATCAAAAGTCGAGCCTCACGTCCGGTAGTTCATCCGGTCTCGCCACAAGCTTCGCGGGTCAGAATCTCGCCGGACTCGGCCCCGCGTCGGGACGCATCAGCGTGACGGGCTATCCCGGCGCGATGCAGGGAAGCGCCGACGTGCGCGTCGCCGCCGGTCGCATCGGCACGCAACCCTACGAAGAGATCGCCGCGCGCGCGACCTTCAACGGCCCCGTCGTCAACATCGAGACGGTGGACGCGCGCCTGCCCGCCGGTCGCATCAACGCGAGCGGCACCGTCAACATTGAGGCGCAGTCGTTCGACCTGCGCGCGAAGGGCGACGACGTGCGGCTCGATCTGCTCGCGCAACTTTTCGGCGCGACACCGAGCACGCCGCAACTCGCGGGTCTCGCGAACTTCGATGCCGTGGCCTCCGGCAATCTTCTCGACCCGACGAGCTATCGCGTCGAACTCAACGCGCGCGGGCGCGACGTGGCGATCAACGGGCGACCCGCGGGCGAACTCACGCTGACGGGCCGCACGACGGCGGATCAGAAATTCAATCTCGAACTAACGACCGGCCTGCTCGGCGAAGCGGGTAAGCCGCAGGTCGTGCGCGCGCAGATTGACTTCGGCAGCGAAGACCTCGCCACGACCGCCGAAACGACGCTCACCGCGACAGACCTGACGCCGCTCTTCGCCGCGCTTTTGCCCGACTCGAACGTGCGCGTCACGGGCCGCGCGACGGGTACGCTCAGGGCATCGGGCAATCTGCTCGGAGAAGAGGGCTTCGACCTCGCCGGACTCAAGGGCCGCGCGGAGTTCAGCGAACTCGTCGTGCAGGTTGAAGACGTGTCGCTGACCGCCGAGAATCCGCTCGTCATCCTCTTCTCGCCGAACGAACTGACTTTCGAGAAGACCCGTTTTACGGGGCCGGGCACAAACATCGTCTTCGGCGGAACGGCGGCGTTGCGCGCGGGCGGGACGCAGAATTTAACCGTCAACGGCGACCTCAACCTGCGCGTGCTGAATAAAATCTCGCCGGACGTATTCCTGTCGGGAGCGGCGCGCGTCGCCGTCTCGGTCACGGGGTCGTTCGCCGACCCGCGCATCAACGGCACGGCTTCCGTCACGGGCGCGTCGTTCGCCGTGCTCGTCACGGACGAGCGCCTGAC
>JBAVPI010000655.1:0-11849 GCA_049692915.1 Pyrinomonadaceae bacterium | reverse complement strand
ATGACCGAGGGGCTTGACCGCTGGCACGCGAAGGCCGAGGGGAAGACCGCGATTGATTACGGCTTTCATCTCATCGTCACAGAGTTTGAAGACGAGAACAAGGCGGAACTCCATCGCATCATGGATGAAGGCGTGACGAGCTTTAAGCTGTTCATGGCCTATCCCGGCGTCTTTCTCGCCGACGATGCGACGATCTTCCGCGCGATGTCTGCGGCGGGCGAGCGCGGCGGCCTTATCTGTATGCACGCCGAGAACGGCATCGTCATCAACGAGATTATCAAACGCGCTCTAGCTCAAGGCCGCACCGCGCCGAAGTATCACGCGTTGACGCGCCCGACGCTCGCCGAAGCCGAGGGAGTTCACCGCGCCATCGCGATTGCGGAGATGGCCGAGTCGCCCGTCTATATCGTGCATCTTTCGTGCGCCGACGCGCTCAAACAAATCCGCGAGGCGCGCGACCGTGGACTTCCCGCCTTCGCAGAGACATGCCCGCAGTATCTCTTTCTCTCGATTGACGACTACGGCGAAGGCTTCGACGGCGCGAAGTATGTGATGACGCCGCCGCTTCGCGAGAAGTGGAATCAACAGGAGTTGTGGAAAGGATTAAAGACGGACGACCTGCAAGTTATTTCAACCGACCACTGTCCTTTCTGCATGAAGGAACAGAAGGAGTTGGGCCGCGACGACTTCTCGAAAATCCCGAACGGCGCTCCCGGCGTCGAGCACCGCGTCCCGCTCATCTATAACGGCGGCGTCATCGAGAATCGCATCAGCCTCAACCGCTTCGTCGAACTGACTTCGACCGCCGCCGCCAAGATGTTCGGCCTGTTCCCGAAGAAAGGCACGATTGCCGTCGGCTCCGATGCCGACATCGTTATCTTCGATCCTGACAAAGAGCAGACCATCAGCGCCGCGACGCACCACATGAACGTGGACTACAGCGCCTACGAGGGCAAAACCATCAAGGGCGTCGTGGAGATTGTACTCTCGCGCGGGCGCGTCGTGATTGAAGACGGCGAATACAAGGGTAAGGCGGGCGACGGGCAGTTTTTGAAGCGTGGAACGTGCGTGACGATGTGAAATTTCGTTTCGTGACGATGATTACGACAATATTCAGATGGTTTTCGTAATGTTTTGCATGTTCCGATAACTTCAACACGGTTCACGAAACTTTCAACCGCTATGCGATTAACTGTTGACGATGCATTGAAACATTCAACGCCTTTCCCTGACATTTCAACGGCGCGTTGAATGTTTCAACCGCTGCGAGACACCTTTCAACGACGCGTTGAAGAGTGTGGCGAGTGCGTTGAAATGTTCGGAGACAGGGTTGGAAGTGATAAGAAGGTAGTTGGAAGTGATAAGAAGATAGTTGAAAGTGATAAGAAGATAGTTGAAACAATTAACCGGGCGTTGTTAAGTTCAACCGGTCTTCTGACAATTTCAAACGGCATGCAGATAACTTCAACAGCATTGCGAATGCTTCCGACGAGTCGAAAAACATTTCTCACAAGGCGTTGAATTAACCGTTCGGGGCGATTTTCATCTAATTTCGTGACGAGTGTTGATAGTCAAACCGGGAATCGGAGAAATGATGAGTTTGAAAATCTTTAAGGTCATCGCCGCTTTAATCTTTACTTTGATTTTTTCCTACGTGGCCGGGGCGCAGGAGAGTCGAGAGCGTCCCCTCATTACCGTGAGCGGCGAGGCAGAGGTCAACGTCGTGCCCGATGAAGTCGTCTATGACGTGACCGTTCAAGTTCTCAACAAAGATTTGCGGCTGGCGAAAGCTCAGAACGACGAGCGGCTGAGGAATTTGATCGCGCTGACGAAAAAATATGGCGTTGCACCCGAAGACGTTCAGACGGACTACATCAAACTCGAACCACGCTATCGCGGAAATGACGAGGGCAGACTTTTCCTCGGTTATTCGGTGAGGAAAGACCTCGTCTTCACGCTTCGCGACGTGACGAAGGCCGAAGGAATGCTCTCCGACATCCTTGAAGCTAACGTCACGCGCATCAACTCCGTCCGCTTCCAGACTTCCCAACTCCGCAAGTATCGCGATCAGGCGCGCACGCTCGCCATCAAAGCCGCGCAGGAAAAGGCCATCGCTCTCACCGCCGCCATCGGGCAGAAGATCGGCAGGGCATATTCTATCGAGGAAGATGCGCCTCAACGCGGCTACCCTTATCAAAATGCGATGGCGAACACGATGGCTTCGGGCGACGGCGACGCCGCTTCTTCGGAAGGCACTCTCGCGCTCGGCCAGATTAAGATCAACGCGCGCGTGACCGTCCGCTTTGTGTTGGATTAGATGATTAAAACGGTCTCGATTAATTGTCGAGACTCTGAAAGGTTATCCGGCGTGAATCCAAATATTAAATTCATCACGATCTTGCTCTCCGCTCTCCTGCTCGCCGCCTGCGCATCGGCGGGGACGGGCGGTAGCGGCGGTGTCGGCGGTGTCGTGTCGTCTCCGGGCAGCGGCAGCGGCAGCGGGGCGTCGTCCAGCGGGGGCACGACGGCGGTCATCTCAGCCGACGACAAGCCGCTCGACGTAATGCTTAAGGCGATGCGCGCGCAACTCGACGCGAAATCCTATCGCGCGCACGTCACGTCCTCGACCGACAAGGGCAATACCAGCACGATGGTCATCGAATACGCCGCGCCCGACCGCTATCGCATGGTCAATGAGGGACAGACCGGCGGCGGCAAAGGTTATCAAATGGAGTACGTCATCGCCGACAACAAGACTTTCATCAAAACTCCGAACGGCGGGTGGGTGAAGTCGCCGGTTGACGCGGGCAGCATTATCAAAGCGTTCCGCGACCCGAAAATGATTGACGAGTTGACGAAGACGGCGGACGTGAAGTTCGTCGGCCCCGATACGCTCGACGGCGAGCCGATGCTCGTCTATCAGTACACGCAGACAAACCCGATGGGCATGAACTTGAAGAGCATCTCAAAAACATGGCTCTCCGTTGCCGACGGCCTGCCGCGCAAGACCGAAACGGAGGGCGAGTTTAACGGCATGAAGACAAAGACGCTGATTACTCTCTCCGATTTCAACACCGACATTAAGATCGAATCACCTGTGAAATAACGGAGGCGTCCATCTAAGTGGCAGCGACTTTAGATTCCGAAGTTATTCAACACGCGGACGGGCGTGTCGAGTTGCGCGACTACGCGGAACTGAAGACCAGCCCGCTCTATAATGAAGACCTCGCGCCCGTGCCCGTCGCCAAACGCGACTGGACGACGTACAACTATGCCGCGCTCTGGGTCAGCATGGCGCATTGCATCCCCACCTACATGCTCTCGTCCGGCCTCATCAGCGCGGGCATGAACTGGTGGCAGGCGCTCATCACCATTCTGCTCGGCAACATCATCGTGCTCGCGCCGATTTTGCTCAATTCGCATCCCGGCACGAAGTACGGCATTCCCTTCCCCGTCTTTGCGCGCGCGGCCTATGGCACTTTCGGATCGAATCTGCCCGCGCTCATGCGCGCCATCGTCGCGTGCGGTTGGTTCGGCATTCAGGCGTGGATCGGCGGCGAGGCGCTCAACACTTTCTTCAACGCCGTCATCCCCGGTTGGGCCGGTCTGCTCGGCGGCCCACTCGGCGGCCACATGATGACGGAATGGCTCTCGTTCCTCCTCTTCTGGGGCCTCAACATCTACATCATCTACCGCGGGATGAATCTGCTGCGACGCGTCGAGAACTGGGCCGCGCCGTTCGTGCTGGTGATGACGGCGTTGCTGCTCGCATGGGCCATCTGGAGGGCGCACGGACTCGGCTATCTGCTCACGCAGTCGGGTAAGTTTCACACGTGGGGCGAGTTTATGCCGATCTTCATCCCCAGTTTGACCGGCATGATCGGCTACTGGGCGACGCTCTCGCTCAACATGCCCGACTTTACACGCTTCGGACGCAGCCAGCGCGAGCAGGTCATCGGGCAGGTCGCCGCGCTGCCCACGACGATGACCGTCTTCGCCGCGATGGGCGTCATGATTACATCCGCCGCCGTCGTCATCTATCCCGGCGTGGGGATTGATAAACTGTGGGACCCGATGAAACTCGTGGGGCAGTTCAGTCAGGTATGGGTCATCGCGATTTCGATGTTTACAGTCGTCGTCGCCACGCTCGCCGTCAACATCGCCGCCAACGTTGTCTCGCCCGCGAACGATTTCGCCAACGCCTTTCCGCGTCTCATCTCATTTCGACTTGGCGGGTTGATTACGGGTATCATCGGCATCCTGATGCAGCCGTGGCGTCTGCTGGCAGACCCCTCCGGTTACATCTTCAGTTGGCTCGTCGGATATTCGGGCGGCCTCGGTTCAATCGCGGGCGTGCTCATCGCGGACTACTGGTTCGTTCGCCGCAAGCGTCTCGCGCTCGCTGATCTCTATCGCACACGGGGCGTCTATACATATGCGCGCGGCTGGAACTGGCGCGCGGTAGTGGCGACGCTCGTCGGCTGCGGCCTCGCGTGGATCGGGCTGGTTGTGCCCGCGCTCAGGCCCATTTATGATTACGCGTGGTTCGTCGGCTTCGGCGCTTCCGCCGTCACACATCTACTTTTGATGAAACTATCTCCGCCGTCTCGCGCCGCCGTCCTTGAAGCGCAGACTTCATAAGAGAGCGCGGGTCAAAGCACGTGTCTCAACATCATTCTCAAAACGAAGGAACAGGTCATGTCACGAATTGTTAAATGCGGACTCATACAGGCGACGCACGCCGGGCCGACCGATGCGCCCATCGAAGAGATTAAGCGCGCCAACATCGAAAAGCATCTCGCCTTGATCGAAGAGGCGGCGCGACAGGGCGTGCAGATGCTTTGCATGCAAGAGGTTTTCACCACCCCCTATTTCTGCGCCGAACAACAGACGCGCTGGTACGAGTCGGTCGAGAAAATTCCCGACGGCCCGACCGTCAAACTCATGCAGGAAGTCGCGCGGCAGCACGGCATGGTCATCGTCGTCCCCATCTACGAGGAAGAGATGACCGGCATCTACTACAACACCGCCGCCGTGATTGACGCCGACGGCAAGTATCTCGGCAAGTATCGAAAGAATCATATCCCGCACGTCAACCCCGGTTTCTGGGAGAAGTTCTACTTCAAGCCCGGCAACCTCGGCTATCCTTGCTTCGACACCGCTTACGCGCGCATCGGTGTCTATATCTGCTACGACCGGCACTTTCCCGAAGGCGCACGTTGCTTAGGATTGAACGGAGCGGAGATCGTCTTCAACCCGTCGGCCACGGTCGCGGGACTGTCCGAGTATCTTTGGAAACTTGAGCAGCCCGCGCACGCCGTCGCCAACGGCTACTTCGTCGGCGCGATCAACCGCGTCGGCCACGAACAGCCGTGGGACATCGGCGAATTTTACGGGCAGAGCTACTTCTGCGACCCGCGTGGACAGATCGTCGCCGAAGCCCCACGCGACAAAGACGCCCTCGTCGTCGCCGATCTCGACTTCGACATGATTCGCGAGGTCAGAAACACGTGGCAGTTTTTCCGAGACCGCAGACCTGAAACCTACGACGCCATCGTCGCCGATTGAACCGCATGCGAGAACGGAGAAATTAACAGGGAGAGACAGGATGCGCAGGATGAAAGGCAAACGATAAAGTAGGAGCGCTGAACGATGAACTGAACCGCTTTTGTCGTTCATTCAGCGTTCAGAGTTCAGCGTCCCCGGTTTCTTCCTTTATCCTGTGTATCCTGCACATCCATGTTAATTTCTTTTCATTGCCGAACGGGGTAGAGGGCATGTTCGCTTCCCCGCAGTTTTATTTCACACGCTGAGAGGCTTTTGCCACGGATGTCCATCACACACGAATCACCCATCACCTTTGAGCAGATCGAGCGCAACTTTCGCGAAATCGCGCCGCCGCTCACAGAGGCCGAGGCCATCTTCGAGTCGAATCGTTGCGTTTATTGCTTCGACGCTCCGTGCACGTATGCCTGCCCGACGCACATAGACGTGCCGTCGTTCATCAAGAAGATCGCGAGCGGCAATCTCACGGGTTCGGCCCGCGTCATCTTCGACGCCAACCCCATCGGCGCGACGTGCGCGCGCGTCTGTCCCGTTGACGTGTTGTGCGAAGGCGCTTGCGTCGAGAAGACTCTGATGGATAAGCCCATCGAGATCGGACGCCTCCAACGCTACGCGACCGATGCCGCGATGAGCACGGGGCGCGAGTTATTTAAAGTCGGAGCGCCGAACGGCAAGACGGTCGGCGTCGTCGGCTCCGGCCCCGCCGGTCTATCTTGCGCGACGTATCTCGCGCGGCTCGGCTACGACGTGACCATCTACGACAGAAAAACTCTGCCCGGCGGACTCGACACCTACGGCATGGCTGAATATAAGATGCGGCAGAGCGTCTCGACGGCGGAGGCCGCGATGGTCGAACGTCTCGGCGTCAAGTTCAAACTCGACACGGAGATCGGGCGCGACGTGTCGCTCGCGGAACTTGAAGCGGCGCACGACGCCGTGTTTCTCGGCGTGGGACTCGGCGCGACCGCGCGTCTCGACATTCCCGGTGAGAGTTTAGAGGGCGTGTATGATGCCCTAGATTTCATCGAAAAGATTAAGACGCGCGATTGGGCGAGCGTCCCCATCGGGCGGACGGTGGCCGTCGTCGGCGCGGGCAACACGGCTGTGGACGCTGTGACGCAGGCCAAACGACTCGGCGCTGAGCGCGTCCTGATGATCTACCGACGCTCAGAACGCGAGATGCCCGCCTACAAGTACGAATACGAACTGGCGAAGCAGGACGCCGTAGAGTTCTGGTGGCAGACCGCGCCGGTTGAGCTTCTCTCGGACGAGACCGGCAAGCGCGTCGCCGCGCTACGCTGTGTCAGAATGGACTTGGGCGAGCCGGACGCGTCGGGCCGTCGCACGGCACAGATCGTCCCCGGCTCGGAGTTCGACATAGCGGTTGACATGGTCGTCAAGGCGCTCGGACAGCAAAAGCGACGCGAGTTGTTGTCGGGTATTTCCGGCCTCGAACTCGACGCCGCCGGACGCGTCAGCGTTGACAAAGAGACGATGCAGACCGGCAATCCGAAGTTCTTCGCGGGCGGCGACTGCGTAAACGGCGGGCGCGAAGCCGTGGACGCGTCGCAGATGGGCAAGCTCGCCGCGCAGGGCATTCACAAAACTTTGACCGGCGAAGATGTCGCGTTCAGTGGGGCGCGTCTCACATCGCCGGAGCAACATTGACCTTCTTTAATTCAAGATGAGTGGACTACTGCCCAGCGTCGGCTTCACCTACGCAAACACAATTGAGTTCACACGGCTCTACCAGACCGCGAAGCAAGAGGCCGAGATCATCACGACATCCGTCGGCACTTATTATCGTTGGGGCGTGCCCATCCCCGACACGGACGATTTCGAGATCGAACTGTGGCTCAAAGAGTCGCACGCGGGCGATAAGCAGATCATCAACGCTCACTTTATCGGCGCGACAGAGGCCAATATCGAACTGGCCGCCGCACTGGGGCCGCGCGAAGGGCAGCACTACGACGGCGCATACAGGTTCACTTATGACCAGTTGATACGCATGGGCGACAGCGTCGCCGAGTCCCCGCTCGTCTTTGAATGCCCGAACGTGGATTGCGGCGAGAACTTCACGCTGCCCTACAAGACGCGCGTCTCTATGTGCGGCCTCGCCGGTGGCTTCACGTGCTACGATGACGAGGCTGATTATCTCGCCCGCAGCAAAGGGCCGCCCCCCTCTTATATTTTCTCGGACGACCTGATGCGCGACGGTCAGGCATGTCCCGACCCCATTTCGGCCATCACACACTTCACGGGGCTGGTCGAAGAGACTGCGATCATGACCAACCCCGTGACCGGTTGCGACTTCACGTGGGCGGTCATAGACACGGGAGTGCTGGGCGTGCTTGATGTGGTGGCCGCGCCCGACGGTCTTGACGGATTCCTGCGTGAGAACGGCGTGGTTAAGGGCACGGTCTGGCTGTCGGGCCGGTTGATGGAGTGGTGACGCGAGCCGGGTTTGGAAACCGGCCCGGCTGTAATATCTGAAGACTTCGAGGAGTGATTCGCATGGCAGACTTGAGCGTTAATTTTGCGGGTATCAAATCGCCCAACCCTTTCTGGCTCGCCTCCGCGCCGCCGACGAACATGGGTTCGATGGTCGAGCGTGCGTTCGATGCGGGATGGGGCGGCGCGGTGTGGAAGACTCTGGGCGAGCCGATTCGTAACGTCTCTTCACGCCTCGCCGCCATAGACCTCGGCCCGCAACGCATGCTCGGCTTGAATAATATCGAACTCATCACAGACCGCCCGCTCGATGTGAACCTGCGTGAAATCCGCGACTGCAAAAGAAAGTATCCGAAGCACGCCGTCATCGTCTCTTTGATGGTCGAGTCGAAGCGCGAGGCGTGGCAAGAGATCGTCAAGAAAGTGGAAGACACGGGCGCTGACGGGTTCGAGTTGAACTTCGGTTGCCCGCACGGGATGAGCGAGCGCGGGATGGGCGCGGCGATGGGGCAAGTGCCCGAATACACTTGCATGGTGACGGAGTGGGTCAAGGAGGCGTCTTCTCTTCCCGTCATCGTCAAGCTGACGCCGAACGTGACGAGCATCAACCCGCCGGGGCGCGCGGCGGTCAAGGGAGGAGCGGACGCCGTCTCGCTCATCAACACCATCAACTCCGTCATCGGCGTCAACCTCGACACGCTCGTGCCCCACCCCAACGTCGGCGGGATGGCCGCGCACGGCGGCTACTGCGGCCCCGCGGTCAAGCCGATTGCGCTCAACATGGTTTCGGAACTCGCGCGCGACCCTGAGGTGCGCGTTCCCATCAGCGGCATCGGCGGCATCTCCAACTGGCGAGACGCGGCGGAATTTTTGCTGCTCGGCGCGACGACCGTGCAGGTCTGCACCGCCGTCATGCACTACGGCTATCGCATCGTCGAAGACATGATTGACGGGCTGTCGAATTATCTTGACGAGAAAGGCTTCGCCTCAGTTCACGACATCATCGGGTGGAGCGTCGAGCGCGTCACCGACTGGGGCAATCTCGATCTCAACTACAAAACGGTCGCGCGCATTGATCACTCCAAATGTATCCAATGCAATCTCTGCCACGTGGCCTGCGAGGACGGCGCGCACCAGTGCATCCCGCTCACGATGATCGAAGGCAGGCGCTTTCCCGTCGTGGACGAAGCGGAGTGCGTCGGCTGCAACCTCTGCTACCTCGTCTGCCCCTCGCCCGGCTGCATCTCGATGGTGCGACTCGATGACGGCAGCCAGCCCGTTACATGGCGCGAATTGTCGAGCAGGCCGCCGGAGACGATGACCGGCGACTAAACGCGTCTCATTCAGGGCGACATCACGGAGAACAAGTTGTGAAGACGAAACTGATCGTCAACGCCGCGTGCGTTCTGCTCATGCTGATGAACTCGTTCGTGTGCGTCAAAGCGGCGAGCGCGCGGCGTATGAAGAAACGGTCTGCGGCTGTCGCTGCCGTGCCCGTCGAAAAAGGCGGCAGCATGTTCATCGCCGTCTCAGGCGACTCGCGCGACTGCGGCGATCTCATCATGCCGAAGGTGGCACGAGACATCGCGGACAATCGCACGCAAGCGCCGGTCGAGTTCTACTGGCACCTCGGCGATTTGCGCGCCATGTATCGCATTGATTGCGACATGCTGTTGCTCAAGTACCCGAACGCACAGTGCCCCGTGCAGCCCGGACAGGGGCCGGAGCCGAACGCCTTTAACGATTATCTCAAGTTCGCTTGGGATGATTACATCGAGCGCCAGATAAAACCCTTCGGCTCAGTGCCATTCATTCTCGGCATCGGCAATCACGAACTGATTAACCGGACGCGCGAAGATTTCGAGTGTCGTTTCAACAAGTGGCTCACGCAACCTCTGCTCGCCTCGCAACTCAAGAAGGATGTCAAAAGAAATATCCCGACCCTGCCCGTCAGCACTTACTACCACTTCATCAAAAACGGCGTGGACTTCATCTATCTCGACAACTCCGACAACGACGCCTCGTTCAGCGCCGAACAACTCGCGTGGCTCGCAGGTGTGCTGGCAGCCGATGCCAAAGACAAGTCCGTCAAGACGATCATCGCCGGTATGCACGCGGCGCTTCCGCAAAGCAGCGAGCGCGGGCACGCGATGGACATGACCTGCAACGGCGTCTGCACCGGCCTGCGCGCCTACGACCTGCTCTACGATGCGCAGAATCTTTCCGCGCCACCCGCGCGTCGCAAGCACGTCTATGTCTTCGCGAGCCACTCGCATTTTTTCCGCGAGAACATCTACGACACGCCCGAACATCAGGGCAAGGTTCTGCCCGGCTGGATTATCGGGACGGGCGGGGCCGAGCAGTACAAAAAGGATGCGAGCGAGCCGATCATGTACGGCTATCTGCAAGTCGAGATACGACCCGACGGAACGGCCTCAACGCATTTCCGCGAAGTCACGCGCGACTCGCCGCCGCTCGCCACGGGAGCGGGCGCGTCAGCTCTCACGACTTTCTGCTTCGAGCAAAACCGGCGTCCGCCGTCCGACAAACACGAGTCAAACTGTCAGTGCGGCGTTACTAACTGAGTTTGCCCTTCTTCGTCGAAGCGAAGCAGGTCTTCCAGCCTTTGCTCGCGAATTCCGTAAAACTGTTTGAGGGCATGGTATTGCCTCATGGCCGTCTCGCGCTCGTCCGGCGAGTCGCGCCTGACGGCGGCGATCATCGTGTTTTTGCGCGTGTGTTCGGTCGAGATGAACTCGAAGACTTTGGTTCGATAGCCGGAGCTTTCAAGCAGGAGCGCGCGCAGAGAGTCGGTGATGGTCTCGGCCTCGCGTTCGAGCAGATGGCCGTGACGGAGGACGCTTTGCAGGACGGCGGGCGGATGTATCTGCGGCCTCAATTCTTTATGACAGCACGGAGCGGTGATGATGAGCGACGCACGCGCCGCGATGCCTTTGTAGAGCGCGTCGTCGGTCGCCGTATCGCACGCGTGAAGCGCGATCAGGATGTCCGCGTCGCCAACCTCCAAGTCGTTGATGAAACCGCTGCTGAACGTCAGGCCGCCGAATCCGGCCCTGTGCGCGATGTCGTTGCATAGCGTCACCAGTTCCGCGCGGGATTCCACTCCCGTCACGCTGGCTTCGATGCCGAGCGCGTTGTTGAAGTAATCATAGACGGCGAAAGTCAGATAGCCTTTGCCCGCACCCATATCCACGATTGAGATTTTGCGCTTCCCGGAAATCCCGGAGGCGGCGAAGAGCGCGCCGATTGTCTCGACGAATTTATTGATCTGCCGAAACTTGTCGCCCATCCCCGCCTTGACCTCGTCGCGCTCGTTCGTTATTCCGAGCGCACGTAGATAGACGTTGCCCGCAAGTTCGATGTGCCTGCGTTTTTCACGGTCGGGAGCGACAATCGGCGTCTGTGTAAAAGTGGGCGGGCGTAAGGCGAGACGGGCTTCGCGCCTTTTATTAAAGACGAGTTGGAAGTCCTGCGTGAGCGTGAACAGGTGCGCGCTCAGAAAGTCTGTGCCGAGAATTTGACGGATGACGGCGATGCCCTCCGCGACGGCGTAATTCTTGACGACATCCCTGCTCCGGTAACGACTCAGAAGCGAGAGTCGTGCGCTGCCTTTGACTTCGACGAGGCGTGCATAAATGTTTTTTAAGTCCGCTTCGTCGCCACGGTATTTGCCGAGCGTGAGTTTGACGAACGCGTGCGCGGCGATGCTCTTCTCGGTCTCCCCGATAAACTGGTCAAGGTGTATATCAATCATTTAGAGATGACGTGCATGATTTCAGCGTGCGTGCAGGCGTGGGGGAAAGGCGTATCGC
>JBAVPI010000654.1:0-5552 GCA_049692915.1 Pyrinomonadaceae bacterium | reverse complement strand
GAGTGCCTTCTTTATGCGTGCCTCATGAAAATGCCGACGCGTCATGACGGAGAGGGTTGCAAAAGTTGTTCACGATTGCCGACTTCAATCGCCGTCCTCTGCGCCGGGATGGGTTGCAGGCATAATGCGATGCGTGTATGAAAGCGTCACGATAAAAGAGCAGGTCGGCGGTTATGGACGAATACCGGAATCTCATCTCGCATCTGCTGAAAGTTGCGGGCGAATTGATCGCGCCGCTCGGCGAGAGCATCGGGATGGTGTGGCGGGGCGGCGGCGGGCCGACGCCGGACGCGCGGATGGTTTTGGATAATCAGTTGCTGCTGATCGCGCAACGATTCATCAATTTGCGCGAAGTTACGGCTGTCGAGAAGCAGCAAATTTACGAAGACATTTGCCGTCGCTTTCAACTCGTCGCCGCGCCGCAAACATTCCCGCTCGCCGTGACGAACGAGTTCAGCCCGCAACTGCTCAAACGGCTCGACCGCACGCCCGTCAGCGTCTCTTACCTCGAAACCTACGACGCGCGACACGGCACACGTCATGCGGACAAGGCGCGCGGGTTGCTCTTCCAGTTCGCCAACCTCGTCATCAAATTCGACGGCCAGATTACCCCGACGGAAGAGGCGGCGCTCTCCGAATTCAAGGCCGCGCTCTACCCTGCGGGGACGAACGCCGCGCACGTCGAAAGCAGGCGCGAGACGGCACAGCAGCAGCAGGAGACGGATGCGGCGGACGAAGAGCAAGCCCCGCCGCGCCCGCTCGAAGAGTTGCTGGCGGAGTTGGATGCGCTCGTCGGACTCGAACGCGTCAAGCGCGACGTGCGGCAACTCATCAACTTTCTCAAGGTGCAAAAGATGCGCGAGGAGCAAGGGTTGAAGACTCTGCCCGCGTCGCGTCATCTGGTTTTTTACGGCAACCCCGGCACGGGAAAGACGACGGTCGCGCGCCTGCTCGCGCAGATTTACCGCACGCTCGGCATATTGCGGCGCGGCCACCTCGTCGAGACCGACCGCGCCGGACTCGTCGCGGGCTACGTCGGGCAGACGGCTTTGAAAGTTAAGGAGGCGGTCGAGCGTGCGCGCGGCGGCGTGCTCTTCGTGGACGAGGCGTACACGCTCAGCACGGGCGGCGGCAACGATTTCGGGCGCGAGGCGATTGAGACGTTGTTGAAGTTGATGGAGGATCACCGCGACGATCTGGTGGTGGTCGTCGCGGGCTACACGGGGAAGATGGCTGACTTTCTCGACTCGAATCCGGGCCTGCGCTCGCGCTTCAACAAGCATGTGCATTTCGACGACTACGACGATAGCGAGTTGGTGAAAATCTTTCAGACGTTCTGCCGCAAGGCCGATTTCAAAATGACGCCCGACGCCGAAGCGACGCTCGGCGGCATCTTTCGCATTCTCACCGCCTCGCGCGACGAGACGTTCGGCAACGCGCGTCTGGCGCGCAACATTTTCGAGACGACCGTTGGCAAACAGGCCGACCGCGTCGTTTCGCTGCCGCAGGTCAACAGGGAAATTCTCTCGACGGTCGAAGCCGCCGACATCCCCGGCCATGAAGACCTCGTCGCGTGCGGCATCGCTTGAGCGAATCGGAGAGACTGTTAAAGCGAAAGGCAGCCGGATCACTACAGACCGGCTGCCTTCCGCTTTGCGTTAGGGCTTCTTTTTCTTTGCGCTGGTTTGCGTCGCTACTTGCCCGCCACGCTCGCGCCGGTTTTGAGATACTTGTCGAGGAAGTCGAGGATGGCTTTATAGGCGCGTATCTCGTTGGCCTTCTTGGTAAAGCCGTGGCCCTCGTTATCGAAGACGACGTACTCGACGATGCCGTTCCGCTTCTTGATGTTCTCGACGATCTCGTCCGACTCAGGCTTGATGACGCGCGGGTCGTTCTGGCCTTGCAGGACGATCAGCGGACGCTTGATGTTATCTGCGTGGAACAACGGCGAAACCTCGCGCAGCATGTCGAGTTGCGTGTTGGGGTCGCCGATCTCTTTATAGAGCGACTTGCGGAAAGACTCCCAGTAAGGCGGAATCGCTTGCAGCGTGCGCACCCAGTTCGAGACGCCGAAAAGGTCAACGCCGACGGCGAACTCTTCCGGCTTGAAGGCCAGCGCCGCCAGCACCATGTAGCCGCCGTAGCTGCCGCCCATGATGCCGATCTTCCCTTCATCAACGTAGCCGAGCGATTGCAGATACTTCTTCGCCTCGATGCAATCCCACAGAGGCTCGTGCCCGTGCTTGCCGTCGTCGGAAGTGAAAAACGTCTTGCCGTAACCGCTTGAGCCACGGTTGTTGACTCCGAGGACGACGTAGCCGTGGTTGACGAGATACTGCACAACGGGGCTGTAGCCGACGCGCGTCTGCCCGCCGGGGCCGCCGTGAATCAGCAGGAGCGCGGGCGCTTTGTGCCCCGCGTCAACTCCATGCGGCTTGTAGAGGATGGAGGGAATTTCCATCCCGTCGAAAGACTTGTAGCGAATGATGCTCGATTCAACGAGGTCTGCCGGGTTGATCTCAGGGTTGAGACTTTCTGTGAGCTTCGTCGCCTTCTTCGTCTTGAAATCATAGATGTAGAGGTTCGAGGGCGAGCGGTCGCCGTTGAGATAGAAGGCCATCCGTGTCTCGCTGTCGGAGATGTTGACGCCCGTGATGTCGCCGTTCGGGAGTTTCGGCAGCGGGACGAGCTTGCCCGTGGCCGTCTCGTAAATCTTAATCATCGTGCGCGCGTCTTCGTTCGTGGCGACGACGCGATACTTACCATTGTGCGAGAAGTATGTGTAGGAGGTATCCCACGGCGTCTTCTCGACCACTTCACTCTTGCCCGTCGCGAGGTCGTAGCGCGCGACGTATTGAAACTCGCCGCCCGCATTCGAGAGATAATAAAGCGACTTGGAATTCACGTCGAAGGTCTGCGGGTTGTTCGCGGCCTCGCCCGTGTGCGCGGTGAGGTTCTTCAACTCCTTCGTCTGAGTGTTGTAGAGATACACGTCCGAGTCGGCGGGCGAGCCGCCGCTCTTGCCGAAGGCGATGAACTTCCCGTCGTTTGAGATGTCGCCGAAATCGAACCCCATCTCGTCCTTGTAAACGAGCGTCGGCTTGAAGTCGGCGATTGTCATCACGTACACGTCGAAGAAGCGCGGGTCGCGCTCGTTGATCGAGTAGAAGAAGGATTTGCGGTCGTGGCTCCAACCGAGAAAGTTGGCCTTCGTCTTATCGCCGGGCGTCAAATCGCGCTCCGAGCCGTCAGCGCCGCGCACGTAGAGATGCGAGTTCTCGTTGCCGCCCTTATCGTATGTATAGAGCACGCGCCCGTCGGGCATGTAAGAGACGGCGTAGGTGCTCTCCTTCGTCGAGTTGGTCAACTGCCGGGCCGGGCCGCCCGTCACCGGCACCGTATAGACGTTGAAGATGCCCGTCGAGTTGTTGTGAAACAGAATCTGCTTTTCGTCCGGCGAGAACGAACTGCCGCTGATGCGCGTCGTCGCCATGAACTGCTCGATGGTGTACTGCTTCACGGCGCGCGCCTCCACGGAAACCTTCGGCGGATTGTTGGCGACTGTCTGCGCGCGGGCAGATTGGAAACAGACGGGCGCGACGAAGAGCGCCGCAAGCGCCAACTTTCGGAGAGCGCGAGTGGGCGATGAGTTAAAAGGTTGAACTGTTCTCATAGGATGATCCTTTTCCGGTTGATGCGTCAGACGACGTGGGCTGTGTGCGTTTAGGGATGAACGCGCGCCGCGTGCCGAAAGTTTCAATGCGCGCTCAGGCGGCGCATTCCCTGTGCGCGTTCAGGAGGCGGAGTCAGGCGGTGCGTAGTCGTCGCGCTCAGCCGCGAGCAGTATCTCGTCGCGGTACGCGCCGCGCTTCCAGTGGCGTCGCGGGATGCGCCCGACTTCCTTGTAGCCGGCACCGAGCAGCATCCTGAACGACGCGACGTTGTCGGCTATCACTTCCGAGAGCAGCAGGCGCAAACCCAGAACCTCGAAGGCGTAACGCGTGCGCGTGCGCGCCGCGTCCGACCCGTACCCTTGTCCGCGAAATCCGTCAGCGCCGATGATCGTCCCCGTGTGCGCCGCGCCGTGTCTCCACTCGATGCGGTGAAAGCCCGAAAAGCCTATGTGTTCGCCGGAGAGCGTCTCGATGGCGAGCGAGATGTCCGACGGGTGCGACCCCTGCGGCCCGGTCATGCGCGCGAAGAAATCCTCTTCGGCGAGGCGCGTGAGCGGCACGTCTCCGACGAGCGTCCACTTCGTCACCTCCGGGTCGTTAATCCACACGAGCGCGTTCTCAAAATGGCGTTCCTTGTCGAGCGCCACCAGCCGCACCTTCTCTCCTGCCCAACCATATCCCACTTCCGGCGCACCTCCCGTCGTCCAAGATGAGCGCACAATTTACAGTATCGCGCGGGCAAAGGAAACGTTTTGACCTTGAGACCATATTTTCCCGCCGCCGGTTCACATCCCGCGCGCGGCGAGGGGCGACTGACGCTTGGCTTAACTCCGATGATATTCTCTGCGCGCACGCGGCGACGGCGCGAAGGCGCGTTGTCGGACGATAAGCGGAGACAGACGACGAGATGATGCGTAAGATTAAAATTGTCCTGAAATATGTCCTCGGAATTTTCTTCGTAGTGGGGGGGCTGAACCATTTTATCAGTCCCGCTTTTTACTTGAAGATCATGCCGCCGTATTTGCCGTGGCATCTTTTCCTCGTGTACCTGAGCGGGCTGTTCGAGGTTGCCTGCGGCGCGCTCCTGCTCGTGCGGCGGTTCGAGCGACTCGCCGCGTGGGGCTTAATCGCGATTCTCGTCGCCGTGTCGCCCGCCAACATCCACATGGCGACTCATGCGGAGTTATACACGGACATTCCGCCGACGATTTTATGGTTGAGGCTGCCGCTTCAGTTGGTCTTAATCGCTTGGGCTTACCTGTACACGCGTGAGGGTGACGGGCGGAGATAGAGCGGCGGCGGCGTTGTGTGCGCATGACGACGCGCGTTCAATTCATGAAACGCTCTTTCGCGCGCCGGGTTTAATCCTGACCTACGACTTCGACGCGGTTGCGGCCCGACTCCTTGGCCTGATAAAGCGCCTCGTCGGCGCGCGCGATCATGTCGTTGCCTGACTCGTCCGCGCGCAGTTGCGAGACGCCGACGCTGATGGTGAGACGGAAGACACGCTCGCCGTCGCCGAAGAGTCGCGCGGCCACGTCGAGACGAATCTTTTCGCCGAGCGAGTGCGCGCCTTCGAGTTTCGTCTCCGGCGCGAGCACAAGAAACTCTTCGCCGCCGTGACGGCAGACCACGTCCGAGCCGCGGACGGCTTCGGTCAGCACGCGTCCCACCTGCAAGAGCGCGGTGTCGCCCGCCGCGTGGCCGTATGTATCGTTGACGGCCTTGAAGTGATCCACGTCTATTACGAGGCACGAAAGCGGTCGCCCGTAGCGGCGCGCATCCGCCAGTTCGCGTTGCAGCGCACGCTGGAGGCCGTAGCGGTTGAGCAGGCCGGTGAGCGCGTCGGTCATGGACTTTTCGCTCGCGGCCTCGGCG
>JBAVPI010000653.1:0-4674 GCA_049692915.1 Pyrinomonadaceae bacterium | reverse complement strand
GTCGCGTCGTCGCTGTCGGGACAACGACCGTGCGCGCTCTGGAGTCGGCGATTGACGACGCGGGGCGCGTGCAGGCGGGCGACGGCGAGACCGCTTTGACGATTACGCCGGGCTACAAATTTCGCGCGGTGGACGCGCTCCTGACAAACTTTCATCTGCCGCGCTCGTCCTTGCTCGTCCTCGTCGCCGCCTTCGCCGGACGCGATGCCGTGCTCGCCGCCTACCGTCACGCCGTCCGAGCGCGTTATCGTTTTTACAGCTACGGCGACTGCATGCTCATCTCGTAAGTCATCAAGCCGCAGATGCGCATTGGCAGAACCGCTTTTCTCTATTTACGATTTACGATTCACGATTTACTATTTTCCCATGGCTGTCCTGAAGAAGATTCGGTCACGTCTATTTTCGACGAACGAGGGGAAGACGGCGGACGCTAACGGAGTCGCCGGGGGATTGCTGTCCGACAAACTTTCTCCCGCGGCGAAAACTCGCTACGACGTGCGCCCGATGACGGTGGCGCATCTCGACGAGTGCTGGCGGCTCGACCAGCGCTGCTTCATTGACGGCGAAGCCTACAGCCGCGACACCTTTGAGTACCTGCTCTCGTCGTCCGATTCCGTCTCTTACCGCGTGGTGACAAGCGACGGCGTGATGGTCGGATTCATCGTCGGCCTCATCGAACCCGACTTCACAGGGCACATCACGACCGTCGGCGTCGCGCCCGAACACAGGCGGCGCGGCATCGCCCGTCGCATGATGTCGAAGGTCGAAGATGGTTTCCGGCGACGTCACGTCCGCATCGTGCGGCTCGAAGTCCGCTCCATCAACAACGGCGCGCAGGAACTCTACGACAAGCTCGGTTACGTCGTCACGCAACGCCTCCCGCGCTACTACTCGAACGGCGGCGACGGGTTGTTGATGATTAAATCCCTCGAATAAAAAACGTCTTCAATAATTCAGGCGCGCATCGTCAACGGAAAGGAATTTATCTCCCTTCCGTTGACGATTACGCGCCTGAGGCTTTGACGGCTCTTTAGGATTTGCGCAGTTCCGTGAGCACCTGCTTGGCGACGGACTTGAGCGTGTCGAAGACGCCACCGCCGGAAGAAGCGACGGCTTCGTGAACCGGCTCTTCCTTACGCCGGAGTTCGGCCACGAGGTCGTCAACGTGCAGGACGTTCGGCAGGTCGCGCTTGTTGAGTTGCAGGACGTAAGGGATTTTGTCGAGGTCGTAGCCGTTCGCCTTGAGGTTCTCTTCAAGGTTGTAGAGCGACTCGATGTTGGCGTCCATGCGCTCTTCCTGACTGTCGGCGACGAAGACCACGCCGTCAACGCCCTTCAGAATCAGCTTACGCGAGGCATCATAAAAGACCTGCCCCGGCACCGTGTAGAGGTGGAAGCGTGTCTTGAAGCCGCGCACCGTCCCCAACTCCAGCGGCATGAAGTCGAAGAAGAGCGTGCGGTCGGTCTCCGTCGCGAGACTGATGAGCTTGCCCTTGGAGGTCGGCGCGGTCGAGTCGTAGATGTATTGCAAGTTAGTCGTCTTGCCGCACAACCCCGGGCCGTAGTAAACGATTTTGCAGTTGATTTCACGCGAAGCGTAGTTAATGAAGGTCATAACAGTACAGGTGGGAAATGATCTGTGACAAGCTCTGGAATCGCTCTTCGTGTGTGGATGAAACTTGCTCTCACCCCTTGACGATTGACGACTGACAGCCTTCCTTGATGTGACTTCGACTAATTGAACAGGCTGTCAATGTCGTCGTCCGTGATTTCGGCGAAGAGTGCTTCGTCGGCATCCTTCTTCTGCTCGGCGACGCGCGCCATCTCTTCAAACACGCACGCCAGTTCGCGCGAAGCCTGTTTGACGCGGAGTTTGACGAGACCGAGGCTTGAGCGTTCGTCGAAGACGACGACGAGCAGGACGCGACCGATGATGCAGATGTGGATGCTCTCGCGCTCGCCTTCGTGCGAGAGCGTGGGGAATTCCTTCTCGCCGATGAGACGCGCCATGCCGCCCGTCGCCGCCACGTTGCCCGCAGCCAGAGACGCCAGACTCGTCGTGTCGAGGTCGCCGATCTCGCCCTGCGCCGCGATCTGCTGGCCGTTTTTATCAACCAGAAAGACCACACGGGAGAAAGAATCGTTGCGGAGTTTCGATAGGGTGTGTGCGAGCTTTTGATACTGCTGCTCGTGCATTATGATTGGAGTGTCTGTCATGCGTACACAGGCGCTTTCTCTCGCAGGAGGCGGACTGAAGAAGGGGTAGGGAGCCGCTGAGGGCGTCCGCCGAGAGCTTAAGTTGGAGATTCAAGAAGACTTGGCTTTTTCCGGCCACGCTTTGCTATCGAGTCCGAGCGCGTCGAACACGCATCGCAACTCCAAAATCACTCTAGCATACAGCCAAAGATGACTTCAACTGTTTTTCTACGTTGAGCACAAGATGCCTCTCCCAAACATTCGCCGATGTCCGCAAACCCCACTACTTCGTTGATTTATGGAGTCTGGTGTGTTAAGGTGACACGTGTTCAACTGCTCTTCGGTCAGAGTCATCCGTAAAACCTGAGTGCTTCGCATGAGCGATCCAGTCATCAAAGGTGCCAAAAGATTGGCCTCCCGCACTGCACCACATAGTGCTTCGCAGAAATCCGCGGCGAAGAACCGTAAGGTGACGGCGAAGTCTGTTCAGCCCAAGCCGAAGCGCGCCGCTGCCGAGAAAGCTCCGGTGCGGAAGGCGACTCCGGCGAAAGCGACCAAAGCCGCCGCGCCGAAAGTTGCTGCGCCGAAAGCAAAAACCGTAGTCAAGACACCGCGTCCGGCGGCCAAGCAGACCAAGACCGCTGCGCCCCGCAAGGCTGCGCCGAGCGTCAAAACACGTCCGGCGGTTGCGCCACAGACAAAACACGCGACAAAAAAATCTACGCCGAAGAGCGTGCCCGCTCCCGCGGCCAACACGCGCGCACTTAAGGTGACGCCAGCGAAGCCTTTACAGAGGCCCGCCCCCGCTCCTGCGCGCAAGCCGACGGTTGACGAAGCGGCGGCGTTCAAGGCTTTCGAGCGTGCGCATAAAGAGTTTACGCGTGGACGTTTTACGGATGCGCGCGGTCTTTTCCGAACGCTCATCGAGCAACATTCCGGTGTCTCGGAAGTGACGGCGCGCGCGCGCACGTATCTCGCCATCGCCGAAGCGCGTTTGCGGACGCAGACTTCGCTGCCGCGCGACGCGGAATCCCTCTACGACCGAGGTGTTATCGAACTCAACCGTGGTGATTACGTGGCCGCTCAGGAGATGTTCGAGCGCGCTATTAAGCGCGAACCGGAAGCGGCGGACAGTCATTATGCACTGGCGGCGACGCGCGCACGGCTCGGCTCGGTCGAACTCGCGCTCAACTCGCTGGATCACGCTCTCGGCCTGCGACCGGGCTTGCGCATTCGCGCGCAGCACGATCCAGACCTCGCATCTCTGCGTAACGAACCAGAATTCGAGCGTATCGTCTACGCCGCACCCCGTTCCTGAAAGGTTAAATCCTTCCCTCCCCTGCCGGCGCTGGCCCCGGAGTCTGCGTCTCACTCCTTTCAAAGCCCATATCTTTTCAGTATGATTTCAAAGCGGGAATCAACCCGCATGCGATTCGTCCGGGGGATTGTAAGAGTTGTTGCAGAGCGAAACGGATAACGGTTTGAAGTTGGTTGCCATCGGCGGCGGCACGGGTCTCTCGACCGTGCTGTCAGGTCTGAAGGGACTCGTCGGTGACGCGCACGGGGGCGCGGTCTGGCTCGACTCTCTCTCGGCCATCGTCACGGTCTCGGACGACGGCGGGAGTTCGGGGCGACTGCGCGACGAGTTGCAGATGCTTCCGCCGGGCGACATACGCAACTGCATGGTCGCGCTCTCGGAAGACTCGACGCTTTTGTCGCGTCTCTTCCGCTATCGCTTTCCCGGCGACGGGCATCTCGGCGGCCACAGCTTCGGCAATCTCTTCCTCGCCGCGCTGACGGAAGTGACGGGCGACTTTGTCGAAGCCGTCAGGCTTTCGTCCGAAGTCCTCGCGAGCAAGGGGCGCATTTACCCCGCGACTCTAAACGACGTGCGCCTCGTCGCCGAACTCGAAGACGGCACGGAGGTGCGCGGCGAGACGCGCATCACTGCCTCGCTCGCGCCGATCAAGCGGCTGCGCCTTGAACCGGAGCATTGCCTCCCTCTGCCCGAAACCCTCGCCGCCATTCGCGCCGCGGACATCATCACGGTCGGCCCCGGCTCGCTCTACACGAGCATCCTGCCCAACCTTCTTGTCGCACACGTAGCCGAATGCATCGGCACGTCGGACGCCGTTAAAATTTTCATCTGTAATTTAATGACGCAGCCGGGCGAGACCGACGGATACACCGCGCGCCAACATCTCGAAGCGGTCAGGCTCTATGCGCCGGAGATCAGTTTTGATTTCGTGATTGCCAACGACCGCCCCGTCAGCACGGAACAGGCCGCGCGTTACGGTGCGGAGGGCGCGTACCAGATCGGCATGAACGATCATCTGCTGGAACAGACTTACGGCGACGAGACCGGGGTCGTGCGCGCAGACCTTTTGGACGAGAGTGAAAAGGTGCGCCACAGCCCGGAAAAGCTGGCGTGGGTCATCACGGCCTGCTACGAACAGGCGCGAAAGCTGCGCCGGGCGG
>JBAVPI010000652.1:0-3897 GCA_049692915.1 Pyrinomonadaceae bacterium | reverse complement strand
GGCCGCCGACGCCCATCGAGAGAACGAGCGCGACAAGCATAAAGGTGGCGGCAGCGGCGATGGTAATCTTGGCGAGGATGGTCGCAGTCCCGCGCGGGCCAAAGGCCGTGCTCGAAACCGAACTGGTGAAAAGCGCACCGGCGTCAGCCTTGCCCGGCTGGAGAAGCACGCCGATAATCAGGGTCACGCAGGCCAGTATAAAGATTCCGAATAGAAGATAAGTGATCAAACGTTCAGTCCTCGAATGCTTTAGTCTAATTCTTGTAATTAACGATCTGTGCGAACATCTCTGCCTCAAGACTCGCGCCGCCGACGAGTGCGCCGTCCAGATCGGGCTGCTTCATTAACCCGGCGATGTTATCCGGCTTGACCGAGCCGCCGTACAGGATGCGCAGGGCGTCGGCGGCCTCGCGCGTGAACCTCTCCGCGAAAACGCGCCGGACAAACGCATGCATTTCCTGCGCTTGCTCCGGCGTCGCAGTACGTCCGGTGCCGATGGCCCAGACCGGCTCGTAGGCGACAATGATACGTTCGAGGTCGGAGGCTGTCAACTCGCGCAAGCCGCCCTCTAACTGCCCTCTCACAACCTCTTCGGCCCGCCCGCCGTCACGCTGTTCGAGCGTCTCGCCCACGCACATGATGACCGTCAAATTAGCGGCCAGTCCCGCCGTAGTTTTTCGACGCACGAACTCGTCGGTCTCACCATAAAACTGCCGCCGCTCGGAATGTCCGACGATGACGTGAGTCGCGCCCGCGTCGCGCAGCATGTCCGCGGCCACCTCGCCCGTGTGCGCGCCATGCTTCGCCTCCGTCGAGCAATCCTGCCCGGCGATGCGTATGTTCGAGCCTTCGAGACGGTCGGCCACTGTCTTCAAAGCGGTGAAGACCGGCGCGATGACGACTTCGCAATGATTCGCATTCGCGACGAGCGGCTTGAGCGCCAGAGCGGTCGCCACCGAGTCGGCGACGAACTTATGCATTTTCCAATTTCCGGCGATGACGGGTTTTCTCATGATTAAGCGTCGGGCGAACAGCTTTCTCTTTATGAAGAGCAATCGGCTTGCATTCTTAACTTGCTGATATTACGAGGAAACACGGATTGCCGCGCGGTTACTTATCATTGAGCGCGGTGACGCCGGGCAGTTCGTCGCCCGCGAGGAATTCGAGCGTCGCGCCGCCGCCGGTCGAGATGTGCGTTATCCTGTCGGCGACTCCGGCCTGCGTGACGGCGGCGACGGAATCACCGCCACCGACGATGACCGTCGCCCCTTGGTCGGCGGCTTCGGCGACGGCCCGCGCCACGCCGATTGTGCCCTCGTCGAATCCCTTCTCCTCGAACACGCCCATCGGCCCGTTCCAGATAATCGTCTTCGCGCCTTCCAGTTCACGCGCGAAGAGGGCGACCGTCTCCGCGCCGATGTCGAGTCCGACGAGACCTGCGTTCGTGAACTCGATGGGAATCGTCTTGCGGCTGTTGAGCGGGTCGAAGCTGTCAACGACCTGATGGTCGGTAGGCAAGACGAGCGCGACACCCGCCGCTTCCGCCTGTCGCCTCACGTCCTTCGCCGTCTCAAGCATATTGTTTTCAACGAGCGACTTTCCGACAGTGAATCCCTCGGCCTTGAAAAATGTGTAAGCCATTGCGCCGCCGATCAGGATTTTGTCAACACGACGCTCGATCAGAGCCTTGATGACGGGAATTTTATCCGAGACCTTTGCGCCGCCGAGAATGGCGACGAACGGGTGTTCCGGGTTGTTGAGGGCGCGCCCCAGATATTCGAGTTCCTTCTCCATCAACAGGCCGGCGGCAGACTGTTTGACGAACTTCGTGATGCCCGCCGTCGAAGCGTGTGCGCGGTGCGCGGCCCCGAAAGCATCGTTGACGTAGAGGTCGCAGAGGCTCGCCAACTCGCGCGCGAAGTTCTCGTCGTTCTCTTCTTCCTCTTTGTGAAAGCGTAGGTTTTCGAGCAGCAGCGCCTCGCCGTCAGCGAGTGCGTCAACTTTCTCTTTGACTTTCGGGCCGACGCAATCATCCGCGAATGCCACATCCTTACCGAGCAAGCCGGAAAGATGTTGAGCGATGGGCCGCAGACTATATTTCTCGACGCGCTCGCCCTTCGGCCTGCCGAGGTGCGACGCGAGGACGACGCGTGCGCCCTGTTCCGTCGCGTATTGAATGGTCGGCAGCGACGCGCGAATCCGCGTGTCGTCCTCGACCACGCCGTCCTTCATCGGGACGTTGAAATCCACGCGCACGAAAACGCGCTTGCCCTTCAAGTCGAGGTCTCGGATGGAAAGCTTATTCATAGGAAAACAGTGAAGGGTCGTGAAGTTTGTTCTTCGACCCATCACCCGTCACTCTTCACTCTTTCAAAGTCCCTTGCCTGCGATGAATTTGACGAGGTCGCGGACGCGGCAGGAGTAGCCCCATTCGTTGTCGTACCACGAGAGCACCTTGACGAGATTGCCGCCGATGACCTTCGTGTATTCTGCATCAACGATTGAGGAGTAAGAGTTTTTGCGAAAGTCCACGGAGACGAGTTGCTCTTCCGAGAAAGCGAGGATGCCGCGCAACTCTTCACCGGCGGCATTCTTGAGCGCCTTGTTGACCTCCTCGGTCGTCGTCTCTTTTTCCACCTGCATCACCACGTCCACGAGCGAGACGTTCGGCGTCGGGACGCGGACGGAGATGCCGTCAAACTTCCCCTTGAGTTCGGGGATGACGAGGGCGACCGCCTTGGCCGCGCCGGTCGAGGTCGGGATCATCGAGAGGGCGGCGGCACGCGCGCGGCGCATGTCTTTATGCGGCAGGTCGAGCAATTGCTGGTCGTTGGTGTACGAGTGAATCGTCGTCATTTGCGCCGAACGGATGCCGAAGTTCTCGAAGATAACTTTGGCGACGGGAGCGAGGCAGTTCGTCGTGCACGAAGCGTTCGAGATGACGTTGTGCGACGCGGGGTCGTATTTGTCTTCGTTGACGCCGAGCACAATCGTGATGTCTTCGTTCTTCGCGGGGGCGGAGATGATGACCTTTTTGACCGAGCCGCGCATGTGCTTGCGCGCGTCCTCAGCGTTCGTGAAGTGGCCCGTGGATTCGATGATGACTTCCGCGCCGACCGACTCCCAAGGAATCTTCGCGGGGTCTCTCTCAGCAAAAACGACGAACTCGTCAGCGCCGACTTTGATGCCCTTGTCGGTCGCCGATATTTCCTCGTCGAGATTGCCGAGCACCGAGTCGTACTTCAAGAGATGCGCGAGCGTCGCCGTGTCCGTGATGTCATTGACGGCGACGAAATCAATCTCGGAATCGCCCAGAGATGCGCGCAGGACGTTGCGCCCGATGCGTCCGAACCCGTTGATGCCAACCTTGATTGCCATGTATTTGCAGCCTCCTCGCGAGAGCTTAAATTGTTTTCAGAAAATATGTATGACGAAAGGCCGTGGCCCTTCCCCGACGTTGCGCCGCAGCCTGTCTCAGCTTTGATGTGTGAACTCGTTGGATTTGGTAACTTGCCTTTAAGGATGGCAAGATAATGCCCGCGTCGCGGCACTGTCAAGCCGGACATCAGGCCGCCCCCGCCCGCACGGTTTTCCTCCGCCGTAACGGACACTTTGTCGAATACCATTTCGCGACCCGACCGACAAAGCAGCCACGTCGCCTAAACGTATGTTTTTGAAACTCAAGACCGGAGCGTGACGTAGTAAGGTCTGACTCGCTGCGTCGGGATTATGTTAAAAACCTTGCGCCAAATCGCGGCGTCAAAATAATCTGTACACATCAGACGGTCATTTCAATTTAAGGCGCGCCGCAGACTAAGGCGCATGAGCAACAGGGTAAAGGAAAAAGAGTATGCTGATTGAGCATCCCTTGCGATTCATTATAAGAAAAGGCGGAAG
>JBAVPI010000651.1:0-1604 GCA_049692915.1 Pyrinomonadaceae bacterium | reverse complement strand
TTCGATGACCGAGCCGGAACACGCCGGCTCGAATCCAACGTGGATGAGCACGACGGCGACGAAGGACGGCGACGATTACGTCATCAACGGTCACAAGTGGTTCACCTCCGGTGCGGAGGGCGCGGCGTTCGCCATCGTCATGGCCGTCACGGACGCGGACGCCGGGAGCGCGCATCAGAAGGCCAGTCAGATCATCGTGCCCCTTGATACAGAAGGTTTCCGCGTCGTCCGCAACATCAGCGTGATGGGCGAAGAGGGCAGCGACTACGCGAGTCACGCCGAAGTCATTTACGAAGACTGCCGCGTGCCGCGTCGCAATTTGCTTGGACGCGAGGGCGCGGGATTTCTCATCGCGCAGGAACGTTTGGGGCCGGGTCGCATCCAGCATTGCATGCGCTGGATCGGAATCTGCGAGCGCGCCTTCGACATGATGTGCGAGCACGCGGCGCACAGGCAGCTGTCGCCCGGCGTGCCGCTCGGCAGCCGCCAGATCGTGCAGGAGTGGATCGCTGAGAGCCGCGCGGAAATCAGCGCCGCGCGCCTGCTCGTGCTCAACACCGCCGAATGCATCGAGGCCGAGGGACAGGCCGCCGCACGCGAAGACATCTCGCTCATCAAGTTCTTCGTCGCAGGGATTATGCAGAGGGTGCTCGACCGCGCGGTTCAGACGCACGGCGCGCTCGGTTTGACGGACGACACCGTGCTTGCCTACTGGTACAGGCACGAGCGCGCGGCGCGCATCTACGACGGGCCGGACGAGGTGCACAAGTCCGTGGTGGCGCGCGGCGTGCTCAGGAAGTATGGAGTTGAAGTCTCGATTTGAAGGAGTCGCAACCATTGTGTCGCGTGAAAGTTTGACGGACGGCCCGCGTGCAGTGCGCGCGGGTGAAGAGTTGGACACGCGTAAACTTTTCGCGTACCTGCGCGACAAGATGAGAGACTTGAGAGGGACGCTGGAAGTAACACAGTTCCCCGCCGGTTTCTCGAATCTGACATATCTCGTGCGCGACGGAGATCGCGAGTTCGTGCTGCGCCGCCCTCCTTTCGGCGCGAAGATTAAGAGCGCGCACGACATGAATCGCGAGTTCACGATCATCTCGCGCCTCCGGCCCGTCTATGCAAAAGTTCCGCGCGCCATTCTCTACTGCGAAGACGAAACGGTGCTCGGCGCGCCCTTTTATCTCATGGAGCGAGTGCGCGGCATCATTCTGCGCTCGCACACGCCCGCGGGCTTGGAGTTGTCGCCGCCGCTCACGCGTCACCTCTCCGAATCGTTCGTCGAGAGCCTTGTCGAGATACATAATGTTGATTATCTCGCGGCGGGTCTCGATGAGTTGGGGCGGCCCGGCAACTACGTTGCGCGCCAGATTGAAGGCTGGACGAAGAGGTATTACGCAGCGCGCACGGACGACGTGCACGAAATAGAAAACCTCGCGCGCTGGCTCGCCGAACACGCGCGCGTTGATGCTGGACGCGCGCTCATTCACAACGATTTCAAGTACGACAACGTGGTCTTTGCGCCCGACGATTTATCGCGCGTCGTCGCCGTGCTCGATTGGGAGATGGCGACCATCGGCGATCCTCTGATGGACTTCGGGACAAGT
>JBAVPI010000650.1:0-4347 GCA_049692915.1 Pyrinomonadaceae bacterium | reverse complement strand
GGATAATCACGCCCTGCGCGCTCGCGCCGACGAAGGCGAAGGCGAGCGTCAATATGTTGAAGACGAGGCACGTCAAAACTCTTCTGTGTCGCATAGCGTTGTTCCTCAAAACTCTCTCGAATTTGATTTATCCGACCGGCGCGGCTCTTTCCGGTGCGTCGCATGGTCTGCCAGTTAGAACGCAGGGGCACGTCATTCTTGCGGACGGGTGCGATATTAAACACGGGGCAACCACAGAAATGTTATTTCCTGTTCGGGCTTCTACTCCTTAAGGATAGAGATGCGAGACATGCGGGGCGTCGTTTGTGCCGACACTACATTTCGCGCAGGCGGGCGTTGCGCAGGCCGATGAAGAGGACGAAAAGCGCGATGATAAAGCCGCCGGTCGCGAGCGTGTGCGGTGCGCCGTAGCGCGTCGCGGCGGCCCCGGCGATGAAACTGCCGATGGGCATCGTGCCGATGAATGTCAGTATCCACATGCTCATCACGCGCCCGCGCATCTCGTCCGTAACGAGTTGCTGCAAGAGCGTGTTGCAGAGAGCGAAGAACGAGACCATCGAAAACCCTACGCAGAACAGCAGCGGAAGCGCCGTCGTAGGGCGGCCTGAGAGCGCATAGCCGACGAGACAGATTGACGCTGAGAGCGAACTGCCGAGCGCGAAATAGCCCTTGTGTTTGAAGTCGCCGAGATAGACCAGCAGCATCGCGCCGCAGAAAGCGCCCGCGCCCGCCGTCCCCATCAACAGCGAGACGCCCGCGTCGTCCCACCTGAAGACCTCTTTCGCGAACACCGGCGCGAGCACGAGATACGGCGCGCCGAAAAAAGCCACGAACCCCGAACAGAGCAGCAGCAGGCGCACGCGCGGCCGCCCGCCGACGTAGCGAAAGCCCTCGACGAGGTCGCGCCAGATTGCGCTCGCACCCTTCGTCGCCGCTCCCGCCCGCGACGCCGCCGCGCCGTCTCCGTCAACAGTTCCCGGACGCTCGACACGCACGAGCGCGAGCGCACCGACAATCGCTATATAGGAAAAGCCGTTGGCGAAGAAGCAGCCCTGCAACCCGAAGAATTTCATCGCCAGCCCGGCGAGCGTCGGCCCGACGACGCGCGCGAGTTGAAACTGTGTGGAGTTGAGCGCGATGGCGTTGGCGAGGTCACGGCGTTCGACGAGGTCAACCGTCATCGCCTGATACGAAGGCCCTGCGATGGCCCAGCAGCAGCCCGTAAAGAAAGAGAGAGCGAGGATAATCCAGACATCACCCGCACCCTCGACGATGCCCGTCATGACGAACAGGCCAAGCGTCAACGCCGAAAGCCCCGCCCCCGCCTGCGTGAAGATGAGCAGGCGCTTGCGGTTCACTTTGTCGGCGAGCGCGCCGCCGAAAAGCGTCAGCAGCAAACCCGGCGCGGTCGCCATGAAGGTGTCCACGCCGAGCCAGAAGGGTGAGGCCGTCAACTTGTAGACGAGAATCGCCTGCGCGACCGACTGCATCCACGTGCCCGCGTTCGAGAGAAATGCTCCTGCCCAGAAGAGGCGGAAATTCCTGTGCGCGAGCGCGTGGAACATCACCCGCGGGCGGCTCGTATTCTTGTCTACCTGTGCAACCATCTGCCCTGATAAAAAAAGTGCGAATGAAAATTGACGAATCGCCCCTGCACGGCAAAACCCTTGCCGAAAGACGCGCCACGCCTTTAAGCTACTTCGCCTTGACTCGCCCGTCGAAGATTAATCTCGATTGACACGTTAACACACCACGTCGCGCAGCGACCAACTCACGAGGAACAGGGATGATTCGCGAAAAGTTAATCGAAAAAGAGTTCGGCTTCGAGAAGAAATTTCGACCCCGCGGCGGCGGCGAAGTGACGCGCATCGAAGCCTTGAGCGATGCCGTCTTCGGCTTCGCCATTACGCTGCTCGTCGTCTCGCTCGAAGTCCCGCAAACCTTCAACGAACTGCTCGTGACGATGCGCGGCTTTTTCGCCTTCACCATCACCTTCTTCATGCTCTTCCACGTCTGGTTCACGCAGTACAGGTACTTCCGCCGCTACGGCCTCAACGACAACTTCACGATCTGGATCAATGCACTGCTCATCTTCGTCATACTTTTTTACGTCTACCCGCTCAAGTTCGTCTGGAGCCTGATTATCAATCAGATATTCCGCTTCCCCATGACTGTGCATCGAGAGGGCGTCGTGCCGGAGCCGCCGATTGCGCCGGGACAAGTGCCGCTCATGATGACCGTCTTCGGCGTCGGCTACGTCGCCGTCTTTCTCATCTTCACCTTGCTCTACTGGCACGCTTACCGCCTGCGCGCCCATCTGGATTTGAACGAACTGGAAAGGCACGACACGCGCAACGAGATTCAAGAGAACGCGCTTAACGTGATGGTCGGGCTGCTCGCCATCTTCGCGGCGAACTTCACGCCTTTCGGCGGGTTGTCCGGACTCGTTTACATGCTCGTCGGCCCCGCGCAGTCAATTAACGGCTGGCTCATGGGCAGGCGCAGAAGAGTGCTGGAGAATCGCGCAGAGGCATTGGCCGATACGGGTTCGTGACGGGGTCACGACTTCAAGGATAATCTTTCGCACGGACGCAACACACGATGAAAATCACGCTCAACTTTCTGCCCACGCTCGTCGCCGCCATCGTCATGCTCTGCTGGGTGGGATTCACGCTCCCCTTCATCTTTCGCAAGAAGCCGCCCGCCACCACAGAGCGCAAGCGCGACCGCGCATCGCTTCTCGGCATCGCGCTGGAGGGCGTCGGCTACGCGCTCGTGTGGACGTTTCATCGCCAGCCGTTTACGCCCATCGCGTCTCTCGGCGCGGCGGGCGAGATCGCGCTCGCCGTCTTGACGGTGGCGCTCGCCGCCGGTTCGGTGTGGATACTGACGGCGGCCATCATCACGCTCGGCAAGCAGTGGAGTTTCGCCGCGCGGCTGGTGGACACGCACCGTCTCGTGACGGAAGGGCCGTATCGCATCGTCCGTCACCCGATTTACACGGCGATGCTGGGCATGCTGCTGGCGACGGGCATTGCCATCGCCCACCCGCTGGCGCTCCTTCCCGCGGTCGTCGTCTTTCTCGTCGGCACGGCGATTCGCGTCCGCAGCGAAGAGGCGCTCCTGCGCGAAGCCTTCGGTCGGGAGTTCGAGAATTACGCGCGACGCGTCCCGGCCATCATCCCGTTTCCGAGATGAGCGGGCAGGATAGTCGCCGCCCCTTGACGGCTCGACGCGGCGTGCTCTACGGGGTCAGCGTGAGAATGACGATCTCCGGCGGCACGCGGAATCTGACGGGGACGATGCTGGTGCCGATTCCGCCGCTCACGAACAGGTGTCTGCCGCCCTCGACGACGTGCCCCATCGCGTATCTCTGGCCGAATTTTGAAGGGACGACGGGCCGACCGAACAGAGGCAAGTTAACCTGCCCGCCGTGCGTGTGACCGGCAAGCGTGAGACTCACTCTCGGCGGCACTCCGGGGAAGATGTCGGGGTTGTGCGTCATCAAAAGTACAGGGTCATCGCCTTCAACCTGACGGAGCGCGCCCTCTATGTCCGGCTGGCGCGTCCACAAATCCGCGATGCCGACGAGCCAGAACGACCGTTCGTTGCGACTGATACGGGTCGCGCTGTTTTCAAGCACCGTCACGCCCGCGTCTCTCAGAGCAACGGCAACACGCTCGCCGTCGAACCACCAATCGTGATTGCCGAGCACGGCGAAGACGCCAAGCGGCGCACGCAGGTTTTTCAGTTCCGCCGCGATTAATTCGGGCGTGATGAATTCACCGCCGACGACTCCGCCCTTGTGCTCACGCCCGCCGATCACGAAGTCGCCGAGGAGAAGGACGAGTTCCGGCTGCTCGCCGTTGGTTCGCTCAACTACGCGCCTGAGTTTTTCGACGCTCATGTGCGGCGCACCGACGTGCAAATCCGTCAGCACGGCGATTCGCATCCCTCCATGCTCGGCGTGCCACGCGGGAATCCGGAGACTCACATTCCGAACCGTAATCGAATCAGGTTCGAGCCATAACGCCCACACGCCTAAGAGAGCGAGCGCGACGACCGTGATGCTCAAGATTAATTTGATTCTGTATTTGAAGGAGGGCGTCATTTTATCCCGGCGTTGAAGATGACGGCTAAAATTTATTGATGACGGCTGAAATTTATTCTCGTCGCCACCCCGAAAGCGGAAGGCCCGTGCCTCCGCGTCGCACGGCGACGATCTCTGCGAGGATGGCGAGCGCGACCTCTTCGGGCGAGACCGCGCCGATGTCGAGGCCGACGGGCGCACGCACCCCGCGCAAAATTTCTTCGTGCACGCCCGACTCCCGCAGGCGTTCGAGCACG
>JBAVPI010000649.1:0-3867 GCA_049692915.1 Pyrinomonadaceae bacterium | reverse complement strand
CGACCGCACCGTTCGATACGACGAATGCCGCCTTCGCGACGGGCAGCGCGCAGGCCAACCGGACGGCCCCGCCGAATGATTCTTTCGTGGCCGCGCCGCCCGTCTCTACGTTTGAGGCGCAACCGGGCGACACCATCGGTCTCATCAAGAAAAATCTCGACGAGCGGCGCAAGCCCTTTTTAGCCATCGCGCTCGAAGAGGCGCGTCGCGTCGCGATTGAGGGCGATGACCTGTGCGTCGAGTTCGCGCCGGAGGGCAGACACCTGCGCGAGTTGTTGTTGAAGTCCGACAATCAACGCATCGTGCGCGAGGCGTGCAGCGAAGTGTTGGGTCGCGAGACGGGTCTGCGTGTGAACATCAGAACGCCGGGCGAGGGCGACGACGCGCCGCTGACGAAGGCGGACGAGGAACGTCTCGAACAGCAACGCATGCGCGAGTCGGTTGAAAATCACCCGGACGTGCAGGAAATGCTCAGGACGTTTCGCGCGGAGATCGTCGAAGTGCGGCGCGTTGACGGCGAGACTTCCTGAGTCGCCCGCCGCTGTTTGTTGTGGAGCGGCATCAGCATCACCCCGAACAATTTTCGCGCGACACGCGTATAGCCCGACACGGAGGTACTTGAGGAGATGCGTAATCCACTACTGGCCGGTGTGTTGAGCTTTCTGATTCCCGGCCTCGGTCAAATCTACAACGGGCAAATTCTTTGGGGAGTCGTGTGGCTTCTGCTGACGGGCGTCTCTTGGATCGGTTCGGTCGGGATGCTCGGCTGGGTCACACACCTCATCGCCGCCTTCTTCGCTTACAGCTACGCGAAAGATCATCCCGTCCGAATCTGAGCGGCGGAAACGGCCCGCCGGTCTTTCAAATATCGCAGGCACAGGCATCACAGGCGCGCGAGGGTTAAATCCCCGCGCGCCTTTTCTTTGCCAACGTCTTCGTGCGGCCAAGAGACAACGCCGCCGCGTTTGACAGATTGAAACCACGTTCCTTATGCTTCGGGCGGCGACCGCAGTTTGACTAAAAATGCGTGTCCTCCCCGGCGCACATCCTGAAAATTCACAAACGCCCGCGCTCCCGCATTAACAAAACTTGGTTCTCGTCCCTGCAAGGAGAAGTGAAAAAAGTGAAACGCCCTGCCCTCCGACTCACGCTCACGTGTTTGTGCCTCGTGCTCTTTGTTCAAGCCGCCGCGGCCAAAGAGACTTGGACGAAAGTCACTACGAAGAACTTCACGCTCATCGGCAACGCCAGCGAGAAGGAGATTCGAGGGGTGGCGACGCGGCTCGAACAATTCCGCGAAGGCTTTTCGCGCATCTTCAACAGGGCGCGCATGAACACCTTCGTCCCGACCACCGTCATCGTCTTCAAGGACTACGACTCGTACAAGCCCTTCAACCCCGGAGCGAACTCCGGCTACTTTCAGGCGGGTCAGGACGTGAACTACATCACGCTCGCCGTCCGCCAGCCCTACGGCGTCATCAACGATCCGTTCGAGACGATTTATCACGAGTACACACACCTGCTCATCAAGAACAACATGACGGGCGTGCCCGCATGGTTCAACGAGGGGCTGGCGGAGTATTACAGCAAGTTTGAGGTGCAGAAGGACGGGATGGAAGTCTTGCTCGGCAAGCCCATCGGTTATCACGTGCTCCGCCTGCGCGAAGAAAAATTCCTCCCGCTCGCGACCCTGCTCGCCGTTGACCACGACTCGCCGTATTACAACGAGCGCAGCAAGCGCAACGTCTTTTACGCCGAGTCGTGGGCGCTCGTCCACTACCTGATCGCGAACGAGAACAAGGGGCGACAGGCAGAGTTCACGCGCTTTCTGCAACTGCTGAGGACGGGCGTGCCGAGCCAGACGGCATTTCGCACGGCCTTCTCAACCGATTTCGATTTGGTCGAGAAAGAGTTGAAAGCTTACGTCATGCGCGACAGCTATGTGGGGAGAATCATCCCGCTCGGCGAGCGTCTTTCGTCCGACGCCTCGACGCAGAGCGCGCCCGTCACCGACGCGGAGGCTCAAGGGTATCTCGCCGATTTATTGCTGCACACCAACCGGCTCACGGAGGCCGAAACCTACGTCCAGAAGGCGCTCGCGCTCGACCCGAAACTGCCGATGGCGCACGCCACGCTCGGCATGCTGCGCTTCCGCCAGCGTCGCATCGCCGACGCGCAGAAGGAGTTGGAGATAGCCGTCGCCGACGACTCGCGAAACTACCTCGCGCACTACTACTACGCCTTCGCCCTGACGCGCGAGCACGCGGGCGAAAATATGAACGGTGGCTTCGCGCCGGAGACGGCGGCGCGCATTCGCACGCACCTGAAACGCGTGATGGAACTCGCGCCGGAATACGCGGAAGCCTACGACCTGAACGCATACCTGAGTCTCGTTTCGGGTGATCTGGACGAAGCGACGGCGATGATTCAGAAGGCGATGGCGCTCGCCCCCGACAGGCGCGAGAATTTCTCGATGACGCTGGCGCAAATTCTCATGCGGCGCAACGACTACAAAGCAGCGCGCGCCCTGCTCGAACCGATTGCGCAGCAAAGCTCTGAAGACCACCTGCGACGCGGGGCCAGCGACCTGCTCGACAGGGTCAAGCAATTTGAAGACTACGAAGCGAAGCGGCGTGAGTTCGAGGCGAGAAACGACGAGCCTGCGTCGCCATCCACAGACGGGCCTCCGACGCTCAAGCATCGTGGCGAGACGAAAACGGGCGCGGGCGCAAGCGATGACACCGACCGTGTTGAGGTGCAGACGAGCCAGCCTTCGCTCGCCACGCTCAGGCCGCGCGCCGAGGGCGAGGAACAGTCCGTCGGCATGCTCGTCGGGATCGAGTGCTCGGCCACGGGCGCAATTTTGCACGTACGCGTGGGCGAACGCCTGCTGAAATTGAACGCGGGCAAACTCGATCACGTGGTCTTCGTCAGTTATTCAAAGGAGCAGGGCGCGGGCGAAATCGGTTGCGGCACGCGCAACCCGCCCGGCCACGTCCTCGTCACCTATCGCCCGACCACGAACGCCGCCGACAAGCCTTCGACGGGCAAGCGCGATGCAGGCAAAAACGTCAAGACCGACGGAGATGTCGTCGCCGTTGATTTCATCCCGGCAGAGTGGAAGTGATTTAAGAGATGCGGGCTGAAGGGCCGAAGGGTGAATGAGAGAAACTGTTTTCAGTTCATCATTCATCCCTTATCCCTTGTTATGGTTTCGCCTGCCTTATCCTTCGTTACGGTTTCCCCTGCGGCTTGAGCGTCGGTGGGATGGCGCGGGGGATGTCGTCTTCGAGGATGGGCGAGAACGCGTCGGGCTGATCCTGCGGGCGCAGTTTGGGCGGGCCGCCGCGCAGGGCGGGGGGCAGTTTGGGGCGCGGGATTTTGACTGTGGCGACGGCGTCCGTGCGCCTGAGAATCGTTCCGCCTCGACCCGCGACCCACGCGTCCGAGCCGCCGAGATAGGCCGCGCCGAACAGTGACGCGCTCGTGATCGTCGGCTGCATCTCCCACGTCTCGCCGCCGTTTCTGGTTTGCAGCACGCGCCCCTGATCGCCCGCCAGCATCACGTCGTCGCGCCCCGCCGCCGCAATCGAATAGAGGTTGGTGTTAACGCCCGACTCCTGATCCTTCCACGTTTTGCCGCCGTCGTCCGTGCGCAGAATCAGTCCCCGCTCGCCGACCATGTAGCCGCGCGCGGCGTCTGCGAACGCGATGCTGTAGAGCCATTCCTTCGCGTTCAACTCGACTGCGTGCCACGTCTCGCCGCCGTCCTCCGTGCGCAGCGCCGTCCCGTTCGAGCCGACGGCCACGGCGTTCTTCGCGTCCGCGAAGGAGACGGCTTCAAGCCAGTTGAGCGTGCCGGACGCG
>JBAVPI010000648.1:0-4350 GCA_049692915.1 Pyrinomonadaceae bacterium | reverse complement strand
GTGTTCATCTCCGACGTGATTGCCGAACTCGACGCAGCCCACCTCGCATCAATGCATACCCTGTTATGTTTGCGTCCGGGAAATCCTCACGCGCCGCCCGAACCGGGGCATCCGACAATCCACAGCTTCGATGAACTGTTTCCGCAGTCTCTTTGTGAGCGAGCAAATCTTTCGTGCGGATGTAACAGGCTCAAGTTAGTGTGGCAGAAATACGTGAAGAAGACAGAACGCGTCTGATAAGGTCAACCTTCGGACTGGGGCGTTGAAGCAAAGCCCATGCTGCACCATAAGCCCTATTTGAACAGTTCGCAGGTCGCAGTGGACTCTTCGATGACTTCGTAGAGTCTGTAATTGAAAAGAGCCTGAACGTCAATGACATTCAGGCTCTTTTATCAGACGCTGGAACAAATTTATGGCAAGGCTGTGAAGCCTGTCAGCGGGTTTCCATAGAATGCTTCGGTCTTCCACGCCGCGCGATCCCACTGGCCGTCTTGATCTCCGATGATCTGAACGGGGACGATGACGCGCTCACTGCCGAGCTTGTTGGCGGAGGCGATGCCGTTGTCTAACTTTCCGTCGGAGCCTACCTTGAATTTGATAGACCTCGCCAGATGATTGTTCCACAGCAGCTTGAACTCGTATTCGCCCGGATTCGTGTTGAGCGTGTATAGCGGCCCGAACATGCCGGGCGGCTCTCCCGTCTTGTCCCATCCACGCACGTTCCCGAAGGTGCAGATCACGCGCGACCATTTTGCTTTCTGCGGAAACGAGTCCTCAACGAACTGCGTCGTCGTGTTGTCCACCTCCGATTCGCAGCCTGCCTTGCCCACCTCTTCTCCCTCGTAAAACATCTTGCCCACTTCCTTGCCCTGATAAAACAGGTGGGGCTGGAAATTATACGGGTCGCCTCGAATCCAGAAAGCGATGTTGAGAATCGGGCGATCCATCCCCCTCTGGCTGTCCTCGTTATAGAGGACGTACCCGATGGGCAAGTTCCAATCCTGATTCACATAGTAGACGAAGTGGTTGACGAACTTGGGGCCGGTTTCATTGGAATGCACCTTCGCGACCTTGGCCTTGCCGGTGAAGAGCGTCGCATCGCCACCCATCAGTTCGTTGCGCATTTTGATGGCGAAGCTGAAGGGGCCGGTGTAGGTCGTGGCCTTGTCTTCGGGGATGCCGTCGCGTCCGCCGCATTCCGTGTGCAGCCGACGGCCTCCCGGCGTCTCCTCAGTGCGGCAGTCGAACTTCACGGGCGGAGCGCCGGGGATGGTGTATTCGACGTAGAGCTGGCTGCCGCTGGCGATGGGGCCGTTGACGCGATACTCGATCTGAGGCACCCAACTCCAGTTGTCGTAGTTCTTCTTGTAAACGTTGAATGTGAAAGCAGTCATCTGTACGGAGTCTTTGGCGATGGTCGGCTGGTCTTGACTCGCGGCAGGACTGCTGGCCGAGAGAAGCAGGCAAACTACTGCCGCCGACAAAAGTTTGAAAGCTGAACTGAGTCCGATTTTATTGCTCAAGACATACCTCCTGATGTTTTTGTAGTTTCCATCTCAAGCGCCGCCCCGGTTGGAAGTGAACAAATGCGGTCAGGCTTGTCGCGGGGAAAATATTATTGAAGTGCTTTGGATGTCAATGATTTTATCACCGAAGAAAGAACTCGAACCGTCCCGCTCAACCTTAGAAAGAACTCGAACCGTTCCGCTCAACCTTCCGTGGAATGATTACCAACTCTCTCTAAGGAACGTCAGGTTCGGCGGCCATGTTCTACATTGCATTGACGCAGTACGTGACACGCCAGTCGGGTTTCAGCGCCAGTCGGCGTGCCGTCACTCTGGCGGCACAGACACTCTTTCGCAATGACCCGCAGGCGACGCAGAAGGACAAGATCGCGGCTATCGCCAAAGCCTTTAGCGATGTGGGAATCAAGGAACCCCTTATCTAAATGTTTAGTCGCGGAGAGTGACGGCGCAGGTCTGCCTATCACTCTCCGCGACTGAAACAGCTAGTCTTCATCGAAGAGGTTAACCCTACGCATTGAATCGAGAAATTCCTTCAACACTACTCTTTCCCGAACAGGTGGAAGGTCAGGCCCGCCGTGACGCCACGCGAATAACCCGGCGTGCCGTGAAGCCGCGCGACAACCGGCGCGAGAGGGCTAATCCTTGATTCGAGGAAGTTCTGCGTTTCAAAGAAATGTTTGTCCAGCAGGTTGTCCACAGAGAAGTTGAAGTCAACCCAGTGGCGGAGGCGCTGCCTCATGCTGAAGTCCACTACGTCCAGACCCGTCGCGCGGATCGTCGCGTCTTCGCCGTCAAGCCTGTAGTTGCCCGTGTGCCGGTATGAGAGATAGCCGAAGAAGCCTCTATATCCGGAGACCGTCAACCCTGCGTTGCCGACGAGATGCGGCGCGCTGTCAACATAGACGCGCGGTGCTGTATCGGGGAAGAAGGCGTTCGTCACCTGCGTCAGCCCGCCGTTGATTGCCAAGTGGCGCGTCAACTGCGCCGAAGCTTTCGCCTCATAACCCGTCACGCGGCTCCGCCCCTTGAACTCGAACGTCCCGTCGTCGGGGATATAGACCTGCTCGTTGGAGTGGTCAATCAGGAAGTAGTCCGCGCTGACCGAAAATCGCTGTTTGTTGTAGGCGACGCTCGCCTGATAAAAATCGGTCGTCGCGACCTTCGGGCTGTCCGGCTGCTGGATAATGCCGCGCGCGTCCTGACTGTTGATGCCGCGCCCGTAGTTGACGTAGAAAGTGACGGGAATGCGATCCGAGATCGTGTAGGCGGCGGAAGCCTTCGGCTGAAATCGCGCCGCGCCCGCGACGCCGGAGAAGAAGTTGGTCGCGGCGGGCGTTTCGTTAACCCCATCCTTCAAGTCGAAGCGGAAGTAATCGTAGCGCAGGCCGCCTTCAAGATGCAGGTGGCCGCCCGCGAGGTCTATCGCCTGCTGCGCGTAGCCGGCGACGTTGGTGATGTTCGCGTGGGCCGTGGTTCGCAGCACGCCGGGGTTGGCGATGCCCTGTGCGCGGTTGAGTTCGAGCCGGTTGGGATTGCGCTCGAACGAAGGGAACAGGCCGATGTTGATCTGGTTGGCGTGGAAGTTGCCGCCCGCGGTGAAAAGAGCTTGATGGCCGAAGAGTTGATACGGGCGCAGGTACTGTGCGTTGACGCCCTCCTGCAAACGCGAGTCGTGCTGCTGTATCTCGTCGCCGAAGGCGGGGTCTGCGAGGAAGAACGTGAAGTTCGAGAAGAGGTCGAAAAGTGAGCGACCGAGAAACCCGTCAATTTTGAGAATGCCGCCCGACTTGAGTTCCCTCTTGTAATAAGAGCTGAAGACGCCGGTCTGGACTTGCCCGCCGTTGAAAGGATCAATGAAGCCGAAGCGGTCGAGGCGGCCCGCAGCCACTTCGTCGAGCGGAATCTGTCCCGAAGAGTAAAAGTTATTGCGTCCGAGATTGAGCTTGAAACTAAGGGACTGCCGCTCGTCGAGCCGACGCGTGTAGTTGCCCGTCAAGTTGTCGCGGCGATAGCGGCCCTTGTTGACGAACGGCCCGTCCGTGTACGCGGCCTCGTAGGCGATGAACGAATCGGCGTTCTTGAGGCGCGGGCTGTAGGCGAGGAAGGCGCGTTTCGAGTTAAAGTTGCCGCCTTGCAGCCGCAGCGTGAGTTGATCGGGCAGCGACTCCTTCAGTCGGATATGCACGACGCCGAGGCCGGAGAAGTCGCCGTACTGCGCGCTGAACGGGCCGTTGAGAATGTCCACGTCGTCTATCAGTTCAGGCGACAGACTCTTCAACTGTCCGAGGTATCCCTGCCCGTGACCCTGCGTGCCCTGATTCTGCTGCACGTCGTCCACGAGGACTTTGAGGCCGCCGTTGACGCCTCCGTGATCGAGGTTAAAGCCGAAGCGTCGCACTTCGAGCGACTTCCCTCCGCCCTCGTGCTGCCCCGCGTTGATGCCCGCGTTCAGGCTCTCCACGAGTTGGTCGTCGCGTCCGAAGAGCGAGTTCTTGTAAACGGTGTCGTTGCGCTGGTCAATGGTCGGGTTGAGCGCAGTGTCCTGTATGACGACCGACTCTTGTATCTGCGCGATGGTGAGGTTGATTTTAATCCGTAGATTCTCGGTCGGATCGTTCGCGCCGATTGCCTCCTCGACGGGCGTGACGTTCTTCCCTTCAAACCTTAACGTCAAAGCTCCCGGCGGCACAGCGAGGCGAAAGCGCCCTTCTGCGTCGCTCACGGTTCGCGCCTCGCCTGTGGGCGCGCGCGCGATCACCGTCACGCCCGGCAGTAGTTCGTTCTGTTGCGTCAGGATCACGCCCGACAGCGTGCGCCCGCCTCC
>JBAVPI010000647.1:0-3160 GCA_049692915.1 Pyrinomonadaceae bacterium | reverse complement strand
GTCTTAGACCGCGGCCAGCAACGTTACGAAGCCTACTGCGCGATGTGCCACGGGCTGACCGGCGAAGGCAACGGGATGATCGTCCGGCGCGGCTATCGCAAGCCGCCTTCGTATCACGAAGACCGCTTGCAGGAGGGCCAGACGCCCGCCGCGCATTTCTTCGACGTGATTACAAACGGCTGGGGCGCGATGCCCTCTTACGATTATCTCGTGCCGGCGGAAGATCGCTGGAAGATCATCGCCTACATCCGCGCGCTGCAACTGAGCCGCCGCGAGAATTTCAACGACCTCTCGCCCGAACAACAGGAGAAGGTCAGAAGCGGGCAGCAGGGGCAACACGGCGCGGAAGGACACGCGGGCGGCGAACCCGCGCATGGAGGCGAGAGGCAATAAGATGGAAGCACGACGGTCGTACACCGCACCTCCAGCAATCAATCGCTACAGTTCGAGCGCGCTGCTCGTCGGACTCGTCGCGCTGGCTTTAGCCATCGTCGTCTCGTTCGTCGCCCCGCAGGAGCACATTCCCGGCGCGGTGCAATTCTTCCGCGCCTATCTCGTCGCCTACATCTTCTGCACGGGGCTGGCCGTCGGGAGTCTCGCATGGCTGATGCTGCAACACATGACGGGCGGCGGCTGGGGACTTGTCATCCGTCGCCCGCTCGAAGCGGCGACGCGCACCATCCCGCTCATGGCGCTCCTCTTTATTCCGCTCGCCGTCTCGCTCTTCATGCACCCGAACGGCGAGTCGCTCTACGAGTGGTCAGACCCTGCGAAGGTGGCGCATGATCCGGCGCTTCAACACAAGAGCGTCTATCTCAACCCTCTCTTCTTCATCATCCGCGCCTTTATTTACTTTCTGGTGTGGGGCGTGCTGGCCTACCTGATGAACAAGTGGTCGCTGGAACAAGATCACACGGGCGACCCGCGCATCCGCCGCCGGATGCAGGACGTGAGCGGCCCCGGCGTCTTGCTCTTCGGCTTTACCGTGACGTTCGCGGCGATGGACTGGGGCATGTCTCTGGAGCCGCACTGGTTCTCGACGATCTACGGCCTCATCATCATGGCCGGGTGGGGTCTGAGTTCGCTCGCCTTCATGATTGTCGTGCTCACGCTGCTCGACGGCCAAGCACCGATGGAGGGCGTTTACGCGCCGCTTCATTATCACGATCTGGGAAAATTGCTGCTGGCGATGGTGATGCTCTTCGCCTATTTCGCTTTCTCGCAATTCCTCATCATCTGGTCTGGAAATTTGCCGGAAGAGATTCCGTTTTACCTGCGACGACTGCGCGGGTGGTGGCAATACGTCGGCCTCGCCATCGTCCTCTTTCACTTCGCATTGCCCTTCGCGCTGCTGCTCTCGCGCGGGCTGAAGCGGCACGGGCGGACGCTCCGCAACGTCGCCATCCTGATGCTCGTGATGCGCGTCGTGGACTTGATCTTCATCATCGCGCCCGCCGCCTATCAGGACACGGCGGAGCCTTCGGGCATCCACTGGCAAGACCTGTTGACGATGACTGCGGCGTCAGTGGGGCTGTTCGGCATCTGGCTCTGGTACTACTTCGGTGAACTGGCGAAGAGGCCGCTGCTGCCAATCGGAGCGCCCGACCTTGAAAAGTCGCTGGAAGCGGCGGCAGCGTCCACGGATCATCATTAGAGTAAGAGGGGAGACCGTCTCCGCCTCGACCGTGTTTGACGAATTGAAAGTGTGGAGTTGAAAAGTTATGGCTGTCTTCGGCAGGCGCAAAAGCGACGAGATACATTTGACGCCGGACGTGTCGCACATCCGCAACCCGGACGTGGCCTACGAGCATTCGGACGTGCCCGTGACGCCCGTGCTGAAGTTCGTCGGCGGGCTGGTCGTCTTCTTCATCGTCGTCTGCATCGCGATGTTCCTAATGTTCAAGGTGCTCGAATCGCGCGCCGAGAAGAACGAGCTTGAGGCGTCGCCGCTCGCGCGTCAGGGCGACGAGCGTCTGCCGCCGGAACCGCGTCTCCAGATCGCGCCGGGCTGGACGGCGGAGTTGGAGAACGGCGAGCGTGTCGTTCTCTCCGCCGCGCGCAGTCCGAGACCCGACCCGAACGCCGAGTACAGGGTCGTGCGCGAGGATTGGGACAAGCAACTTCATAACTGGGGCTTCGTAGATCAGAACGCGGGCACAGTGCATATGCCCATCGAGCAGGCCAAACAGATGTACCTGCAAAGGCAGGCGCAAAAACAGTCGCAGCCTTCATCGGGCGCGGCGGCTAAAGAAATGACGGGCGGCGCGGGCACGCCGGTGAGCGAGGGGATGCCGGAAGGCTCAAGCTCAGGGCGCACGAACGAAAAGAGAAATCAGTGAGCGACGTGCGGAGCGGTGGAAGTCGGGCGTAAGAGGGAAGTCAAGCATTAGATGCGTGAGAGGGAAGTCAAGCATTAGAGATGAGAAGTAAAGTTATCAAAGTCGGCGGACGGAGCGTGCGCGGCGGCGTCTGGTTGCGAGCGTGCGGCCTCTTGCTCGTCGCTCATTGCGCGCTCGTGAACGCTTCGGCGCAGTACGGGCAACCGCCGGAGAGCACGATGCCGCAGGGCGGAACGCCGGATGTGCTCAAGTCCGTGACGATTGACCAGCGACTCGGCGCGCAACTGCCGCTCGACATCCCTTTCCGCGACGAAGCGGGGCGAGACGTGCGGCTCGGCGATTATTTCAAGGCGGGCAAGCCCGTCGTCCTGACGCTCGTTTATTACCAGTGCCCGATGCTCTGTAACGAGGTGCTCAACTCGCTGACGGGCACGCTTCAGGCCGTGACCTTCACGCCGGGCAAAGAGTTCGAGGTCGTCACCGTCAGTTTCGACCCGCGCGAGACGCCGGAGATGGCGGCGCGGAAAAAAGATTTGTACATCAAGCGACTGGGGCGGCCCGGCGCTGCGGAGGGATGGCACTTCCTGACGGGCGACCCGGACGCGATTGCCGCATTGACGGAGGCGACCGGCTTTCACTACGCGTGGGACGACCGCTCGAAGCAGTTCGCGCACGCCTCGGCCATCATGGTGGCGACGCCGCAGGGCAAACTCTCGCACTACTTTTACGGCATCGAGTACGCGCCGAAAGAGTTGAGGCTGTCGCTCGTCGAATCGTCGTCGAACAAGATCGGCTCGCCCGTGGATCAACTGATTCTGTTC
>JBAVPI010000646.1:0-3834 GCA_049692915.1 Pyrinomonadaceae bacterium | reverse complement strand
CTCTCGGCGCGCTCGTCGTCGCCTTCGACGGCATCGCGGACTGCGACCAGACGGAGGAGAGACTCGTTGACGCCGCCGCGCAGCAGGCCGCCCTCGCCGCGCGCATCTCTTCGCTCTACGAGGCCGCGCGCCAGTCTTCCTTCACGCTCGCGCGCGAGGTTGAGCGCCGCACAGCCGAGGCCGAAGCGCAACGTCGTTTCACCGAAGCCATCATTGACACGCTCCCCGTCTCGCTCTACGCGATTGATCAGAGCTACCGCGTCGTCGCTTGGAATCGCAACCGCGAGTTGGGCGGGCAGGGCATCCCGCGCGGCGAAGCGCTGGGCCGCAACGTCTTCGAGGTGCTCTCGCGTCAAACACGCGCGACGCTCGAAGACGAGTTCGCAAGAGCCTTCGAGACGGGACGCATCGAGCGCATCGAGCAGGAAACCATCCTGCCCGGCGGCGCGGCCAAGCACTGGCTGGTGAGCAAAATCCCGATGCGCGCGGAAGGGGGCGAAGTCTCGCACGTCATCACGCTCGGCGAAGACATCACGGCGCGCGTCGTGGCGAGCCGTGCGGTGGCGCGCTCGGAAAAACTCGCGGCGGTCGGGCGTCTGGCGGCGGGCGTCGTGCACGAGATTAACAACCCGCTGGCGACCATCGCGGCCTGCGCAGAGGCTCTGGAATCGCGCGTCGGCGAAGGCGTCTACGGCACGACTTCGCCTGACGTGGACGACTTGCGCGAGTATCTGCAACTCATTCGCAGCGAGGCGTTTCGCTGCAAGCAGATTACGAACGGGTTGCTGGATTTCAGTCGCGCGCGGGCCGGACAGCACGCGCCCGTCAACGTCTCGGAGGTCGTCGAGTCGGCGGCGCGATTACTGCTCCATCAGCGGCGCGGGCCGTCTGTGCGGATTGATGTCGAAGTGTCCGAACATCTGCCGCTCGTCTCCGGCGACGAAGGGCAGTTGCAGCAGGCCGTCATCATCCTCGCCGAGAATGCGATGGATGCGATGCCGGAGGGCGGCACGTTGCGCCTGCACGCGCGACACGCCGAACTCGAGGCGTCCGGCGTGGTCGTTGAAGTGAGCGATACTGGACACGGTATCCCGCCGGAAATTCTGGAGAGGATTTTCGATCCGTTCTTCACGACGAAGGAGGTCGGGCGCGGCACGGGGTTAGGGCTGGCCGTCTGTTATGGTATTGTTACCGAGCACGGCGGGCGCATCAGCGTGGACTCGACCGTGGGGCGCGGGACGACGTTCACCATCCGGCTGCCCGCCACACCAAGCACAGATGGAGAGCGGACAATTTGAGTCAGAACATCCAGCCAGCCAGAATCCTCGTCGCCGAAGACGAAGCAAACCTGCGTCTCGTCCTTCAAAAAGAGCTTCAACGGATGGGCCATGAAGTGAAGGTCGCGCCCGACGGCGAGGCCGCGCTCCGCTTGCTCGAAGAGAGCAACGTGGACGTGTTGCTCTGCGACATCAACATGCCGCGCATGGACGGCATGGAACTGCTGCGCCGCATTCATCAGCGACCAAACCCGCCCGAAGTCATCATGCTGACGGGCCACGCTACGGTCGAGTCGGCGATTGAGGCGATGAAGCTCGGCGCATACGATTATCTGTCGAAGCCCTATCGCATCGCCGAACTCGACGCACTCGTCAAGCAGGCGGCGGAGAAGCGGCAACTGCGCGTTGACAATCAACGCCTGCGCGCCGTGGTCGAGCGAGCGTCGGCGACGCCGGAGATCATCTACGTCTCGGACGCGATGCGCGAGGTGATGCGACTCGTCGAGCGCGTCGCGCCCTCGGACGCCTCCGTGTTGATTACCGGCGAGTCGGGGACGGGCAAGGAACTGATCGCGCACGCCGTCCATCGCCTGTCGCGTCGCGCCGAAGGGTCTTTCATTGACCTCAACTGCGCGGCGATTCAGGAGACGCTGCTTGAATCCGAACTCTTCGGCTACGAGGCGGGCGCGTTTTCGGGCGCGAAGGGGCGCAAGCTCGGACTGTGGGAGTTGGCCGACGGGGGCACGATCTTTCTCGACGAGGTGACGGAGTTGCCACCCCCCCTCCAGTCGAAACTTTTGCGCGCGATTGAGACGAACTCTTTTTACCGTGTCGGCGCGGTGCGTAAAGTTCAGGTCAACGTGCGCATCGTCGCCGCGACCAACCGCGACTTGAACGAAGTGGTCGGCGACGGCAGATTCCGCTCAGACTTGCTTTATCGCATCAACGGCTTCCAGATTTCATTGCCCGCGCTGCGCGAGCGTCCCGAAGACATCGAGCCGCTGTCCCTGCATCTTCTGAAACAACTCGGCAACACGCACCCCGCGGAGTTGACGCCGGAAGCACTCGACGCGCTCAGGTCTTACGCGTGGCCCGGCAATGTCCGGCAGTTGCGCAACACGCTTGAGCGCGCGATGCTGCTCTCGAACGAGAACCGCATCACGACCGCCGAACTCCCGCCGGAGATCACGCGGCCCGCACAAGCTTATGCCCCGGTCACGTCCGCGGCGGCGTTCGGCGGCGCGGGTCTTGACGGCGGCGCGTCGAATCAAAACGGCCCCGCGAATGCGTCGCCCGCGACTCACCCTCTGCGCGAAGTCGAACGTCAACAGATTCTCGCCGTGCTCGAACAGACGGGCTGGCATCGAGGCAGGACGGCGGAGATGCTCGGCATCTCGCCCTCGACGCTCTACAGACGCCTGCGCGACTATAACCTCACGCGTCGCCCCTGAAGAAAGCTTGAGTTGAAAAAAGTATGAGAGGCAAAAGTGAACGGGTTCATCCCTTCACTTTTGCCTCTCATACTTTTATTCGGAGCGAGTTGTGAAACCGGAACGCAGAGACGCTGTTTATCTCAACCGTGCCGCTTCTAGCCCCCGCCGCCCGTCGCGGTCTTCTGCGGATTCTTCGGCTGGCCGAGCGTGCGGCGCGCGGCTTCGGCTTCGGGCTGTCTGCCGTTGCGCGTGTAGAGCGCGACGAGACGTTCGAGAATCGCGGAGGCGTCGGGCTGGAGGCGAAGCGCCGCCTCGTAGTGCTTGATGGCTTCGCCGTCGCGTCGCCTGTCTTCCAGAACTTCGGCGAGTTTGAGATGGGCGTCGTACTCGCCGCCCGCGCGCGCGAAACTCTTGAAGGCGTCCGCGTACTTGCCGACGGTCGCCTGCACGACGCCGATGTTGTTGAGGACGACGGGCGTGTTCGGCAACAGACGGTCGGCCTTCTTCAGACGCTTGAGAGCCTCGGTGTAATTGTTGTCGAGATAGAGCGAGTAACCGAGATTGCTCAAGACGACACCATCGCGCGGCGCGACCGAGAGCGCACGCTCGTAACACTCGGCGGCCTGCCTGTGCCAGCCGCGCCGGTCGTAGGCGAGGCCGAGCAGGTTGTTGGCTTCGACGAGATTCGGGCCGATTGAAGCGGCCACCGTTAGCTCCGCGATGGCTTCGCTCAGATAGCCGTGTTCGAGCAGCGCGCGTCCCTGCGTGACCGGGTCTGTGCTGATCCCTGAGATGACAGGAATGAACATGCCGGGCGGGGTCTGCACGCTCTCGCCCGGACGCACGATGCGCGGCGCTTCCGTCGGCTGACTCCGAACTGTCCCTGCCGTGCGTGCCACGGCGCGAGACTGCCCCGTCGCTTGGAAGGAACTCTTCTCAGCCCCTTCTTTCTTCTCCGTGTTGACCTGCGGGGTCGCGTCGGCGACGCTGGCGGGAGGCGTACTCTCGGAGTTGCCGCTCTCTTTCTGCGCCGCCTCGGTCTTCTTTTTCTTGCCGCCGCCGAACAGTTTCGCGAGGGCGCGGAACGGCGCTGACAGCACACGGCCCGCCGCGCTGTCTCGTTG
>JBAVPI010000645.1:0-2008 GCA_049692915.1 Pyrinomonadaceae bacterium | reverse complement strand
CGCACAAAAGCCTGATGTTTATTGATGCCCGGACAGGCAAAAGCGTTCGATCATCACGCGCAAAATCCGTGCGCATTCGCGCAGTTCCGTGACGGGGACGAACTCGTCCGTGCGGTGCGCGACGCGTATGTCGCCGGGGCCGAAGACGACCGCCTGCGCGCCCAACTCGGCCAACTGCGGCGCTTCCGTGCCGAAAGAGACCGCGCCCGCCGCCTTTCCCGTCGCCTCTTCGAGAGCGCGCACGAGCACCGCGTCCGCCGGAGTCTCCATGCTTTCGTCGAGCCGGATGACATGCACGTCGCAATCGTAATCCGCGTCGGACGCGCGCAGAGCTTCGATCTCATCTTCGATTAACCTGACGACGTGCGACGCGCTCTGTCCCGGCACGGGCCGCCACTCAAAGGTGAAGCGGCACTCGCCCGCGATGATGTTCTTGGCCGTGCCGCCATTGATTAAGCCGACGTTGACGGTCGTGTGCGGCGGGTCGAAAATCCGGCGCGCGTCCTCTTTGAGTTTCTCCGCCATTGACTCGATGCGCGTGATGAGACGCGCGGCGCGCATAATCGCCGACGCGCCGAGATGCGGGTAGGCGCTGTGCCCCTCGCGCCCTTTGATCGTCACTTCGGCGAGGCAGTAGCCCTTGCCCGCGCGAATCGGCTGCAATGATGTCGGCTCGCCGACGATGGCGTTTCGCACACGCAACGAGCGCGCGTCGGCCAGTCGTTTCGCGCCGAGACATCCCACCTCTTCATCAGCCGTGAAGACGAGCGCGAGCGGGCGTCGCAAAGCTTTCAGGTCAACCCCGTCCAACGCCGCGAGCGCCGCCGCGATGAATCCCTTCGTGTCGCACGCGCCGCGCCCGTAGAGTTTTCCGTCGCGTTCAACGAGCATCAAAGCATCCGTCCACGCGGGGTCGAACGGCACGGTGTCGGTGTGGCCGACGAGCGCGAGTTCGATCTCGTCATCGTCCTTCGTCTCGCGCGGCCAGACGGCGACGAGCTGCAATTTCTTCACGCCGCGCTCGTCCGTGTACGGCAAGACACGCGCGCACATCCCAAAGCCTTCGGCACGCGCGGCGAGGTAAGAGATGATCTCGACGTTCGAGTTTGAAGAGCGCGAATCCATCCGCACCAGTTCGGCTAGAGTTTGTTCGACGCTCATGCTGTCATTGAGTTTCATGAATCGAGTGCCTACTCCCGAAGTCTGCGTTGCAGCGCCGCGAAGCGCGCGACGATCTCTGTTTGCGCGGCGTGCCTGCCCCCTTCCACGAAGGGGCGTCCGCCGACGAAGACCTCGCGCACGGCGGTGCGCGCCAGCGAGAAGACGACTGAGGGCAGAAGGTCTGACGCGCTCGCTCCGGCGATCGAAGGATCGTTTAAGTCAATGGTGAAAAAATCCGCGGGACAATTGACCGCCAACTCGCCGCCGGGCGCGCCCGTGCTGCGTGCGCCGCTCGCGCTCGCGCACTCGAAGAGACGCGACGCGAGCGCGGAGGTCTGCGAGGCGTCATTAACGTTGCGCGACTCATCATTAACGTTGCGCGACTCATCATCAACGTTGCGCGACTCATCATTAACGCCGCGCGACGCATCGCCGTCATCGTTGTGGGCCGCGTCTTTATTGTGCGATGCGTCTCCGTCTTCATGGCGCGGCGCGGGCGCGAGCACGTTGCGTTCGAGCTTCGAGAGACGGAGGTGATATTCGAGTTCGCGCGCGTCTTCGAGCAGGTCAATCTGCGTGTGGCTGTCCGTGCCGAGCGAGACGGCGACGCCCGCGTCGAAAAACAGATCGGCGGGGACGATGCCGTCGCCGAGATTGCGCTCGGTCGTCGGGCAGGCGCAGACCATCGCGCGCGCGTCGCGGAGGTCGTTGATCTCTTCCGTCGTGACGTGGACGGCATGCACGCCCGTGAAGCGCGAGTTGAGGATGCCGTGTTCCGCGAGCAGGGCGACGGGCGTGCGATTCGTCTCCGCGACGCAGGCCGAGACTTCGGCGGGCTGTTCGGCGA
>JBAVPI010000644.1:0-7154 GCA_049692915.1 Pyrinomonadaceae bacterium | reverse complement strand
ACTTCGGGTGTGCGCAACTAAGCTTTAACTGCGCACACCCCGTCTAAGGTTGCGCACAACTAAGCTTTAACTGCACGCACCCCGCCTAAGGTTACGCACAACTAAGCTTTAACTGCGCGCACCCCCTCTAAGGTTGCGCACAACTAAGCCTTGGGATCGCGTAACCAAGCCTTGGGATCGCGCAACCCGGCTTTGGTAACGCGCAACCCGACTCTGGTAACGCGTAACCCGGCTTCGGAATTGCGATTCCATGCTCTAGTTCCGCAATCCCGAAGACGGAAATCGCAGTCCCCGACTCTTCTTTTTTGATGGGAATGCCCGGAATTGCTAGGAAAAGCCGCATTTACGCCCGCCTGCGATTGAGTACCGGTGGTGGAACACGCGTTTATGTCATTACCGCGTGCGGGCGCGTGCGGGTGATGCTTGCGTTAGGCCATGCCGCTCGCAGGAATGGGGTAGTGGTGTGCCGGTCGTAAAATATGGACTTGATTTCCGGCTAGTGGCAGTCGTCGCACTTCTCACCGCGTAATGCTTCCACTCCCTCTTTAGCGATGATCGGCGTCATGACGAGTCCGGCCACAGGATCAGCCCACCACCACCCGAAGATTGCATTTAATAACAGCCCACCCAGAAGAATGGCCGAGAGATAAGCGCAAAGGTCTGTCTGTCTGGAATCGGCTTTCATGGCACGGCTATTAAGGCTCGCCGCTACTCTCCGTTTGGCTCGCGCCAGCAGGGGCATGACGACGAGAGACAGGGCGGCAATGCCGATGCCGAGGTAGCTCACTTCGGGCGACTCGCGCATGATAAGAGACTTTATAGCGTCGAATGCGACGTATGCGGCCAGCAGAAGAAAGCCGATGCCCACGAGTTTGAGGGCAAGGCGTTCCCGTTGCTCGCCTCGCTCATCATCGCGCAGACGCCAGAGCAGGATTGCGCCGGAGGATGATTCAATAACAGAGTCTATGCCAAAGCCCACTAAGGCGATGCTTCCGGCCAGTAGCCCCGCGCCGATTGCCGCCACAGCCTCTAATGTGTTCCAGCCGATGGTAAGGTATTCCAAGATGCGCCCGCGCTTGATGCTTGCAGCGCGGCTTTGACCGAGCGTGTCAAAACTCATGCTGAGGATGGTAACACCGGCTGCAAGCAGCCTGCCATGCTCAAGGGTGAGCAACACATTATCGCTCCACCATACTCGCTCGCAGCAGGACGCGCCGACATTGCGCTCGCGCTCAAGTGCAGACAGGTATCACGCGACGAGCACGCGACGACGCGAGTTTCAGACGCGATGACGCGATGTTCAGTATCGCCCTTGCGAATCCGGGCCGGGAAAAAACAGAAGAGCGGCTGCGTCCCGCAAGGAACACAGCCGCTCTCGCCGCTTAAGGCTTCGGGGTCTGGCTTACATCCCCATCCCGCCGCCCATGCCGCCCATGCCGCCGGGCATCGCCGGTGCTTTGTCGTCATCCGGCAGTTCGGCGATGAGCGCCTCGGTCGTGAGCATCAGGCCCGCGATGGAGGCGGCGTTTTGCAGCGCCGAACGCGTCACCTTCGCGGGGTCAATGACGCCCGCTTCGACGAGGTCTTCGAGCGTGTCGGTCGCCGCGTTGTAGCCCCACGTTTCCTTCTTCTGGCTACGCACGTGCTCGACGATGACCGCGCCCTCTTTGCCCGCGTTGTAAACGATCTGACGCAGAGGCTCTTCGAGCGCACGCTTAACGATGGTCACGCCGATCTGTTCGTCCGCGTCGCCTTCGCCGACTTCGTTCGCGAGGAACTTCTCAAGCGCCTTCGCCGCGCGCACTAAGGCCACGCCGCCGCCCGGCACGATGCCTTCCTCGACCGCCGCGCGTGTCGCGTGCATCGCATCTTCGACGCGCGCCTTCTTCTCCTTCAACTCCGTCTCGGTTGCCGCGCCGACGCGAATCACCGCGACGCCGCCCACGAGTTTCGCCAGACGTTCCTGCAACTTCTCGCGGTCGTAGTCCGAGGACGTGTCCTCGATCTGCGCCTTCAGGGTCTTGACGCGGCCCTGCACGTCCGAGTCTTTGCCCGCACCCTCGACGATGGTCGTGTTGTCCTTGTCAATGATGACCTTCTTGGCGCGACCGAGGTCTTCCAGCTTGATGTTCTCAAGCTTGACGCCGAGGTCTTCGCTGATTGACTGTCCGCCCGTCGAGATGGAGATGTCTTCGAGCATCGCCTTGCGACGATCACCGAAGCCCGGAGCCTTGACCGCCGCGACGTTGAGCGTGCCGCGCAGTTTGTTGACCACCAGAGTCGCCAGCGCCTCGCCCTCGACATCTTCCGCGATGATGAGCAGAGGCTTGCCGAGCTTCGCCACCTGCTCAAGAATCGGCAGCAGGTCTTTCATCGAACTGATCTTCTTTTCGTGGATGAGAATGTAAGGATTGTCGAGCACGGCTTCCATCCGCTCAGGGTCGGTGACGAAGTAGGGCGACAGATAACCGCGGTCGAACTGCATACCCTCGACCACTTCGAGCGCCGTCTCCATCGTCTTCGACTCTTCGACCGTAATCACGCCGTCCTTGCCCACCTTGTCCATCGCCTCGGCGATGAGTGCGCCGATGGTGCGGTCGCCGTTCGCCGAAATCGTGCCGACCTGCGCGATCATGTCGCCCTTGACGGGCTTAGACATGCGCTTGATCTCCGCAATCGCCTTCTCCACGGCCTTATCAATGCCGCGCTTCAAGGCCATCGGGTTCGCACCGGCAGCAACCGTCTTGACTCCCTCGCGGAAGATGGCCTGCGCGAGCACGGTCGCGGTGGTCGTGCCGTCGCCCGCCACGTCCGAGGTCTTCGATGCGACTTCGCGCACCATCTGCGCGCCCATGTTCTCCATCGAATCCTTCAACTCGATCTCTTTCGCCACCGTCACGCCGTCTTTGGTGATCGTCGGGCTGCCGTATTTCTTATCCAGCACGACGTTGCGACCCTTCGGGCCGAGCGTAATCTTCACCGCGTCGGCGAGTTGGTTGACGCCGCGCAAAATTGCCGCGCGCGACTCTTCGCCATGTACTACTTGCTTTGCCATAACAAATTCTTCTCCTTAAACAACAACCTGTCGGAATGTCTTCAAAGTTAGAAAGCGACGGAAATCCGAAAACAACTTCGGACTCTACTTACTTGCCGCTCTTCTTACCGCTCGCCGCGCCCGCGCGTGAGATGATGCCGAGGATTTCGTCCTCGCGCATGATCATCAACTCTTCGCCGTCGAGCTTAATCTCCGAGCCGCTGTACTTGCCGAACAGCACGCGGTCGCCCGCCTGCACGTCCAGAGGCACACGCTCGCCGTCTTCCCTGCGCTTGCCCTCGCCCACGGCGATCACTTCGCCCTCCTGCGGCTTCTCTTTCGCGCTGTCCGGGATAATAATCCCGCCACGCACCTGCTCGCCTTCTTCGATTCGGCGGACGATCACTCGATCATGTAAAGGTTTAATGTTCGTAGCCATATTGCTCCTTTCCGAGATGTCACCAGTTGATTTAAGTGGTGAGTTGTTTGATTGCAAAAGCATGTTTGAGCATCCACCCGTCAGGAGTTGCAGGCGACTGAGGCGAAATTCGCCTGTAAAAGCCCCGTAAAACGGTTCGCACTGGCACTCTCCAAACGGGAGTGCCAGAAATATAGCAGTTTACGGATGGATGCACAACCATCGCCCCGGCGGGCTTGTGCAAACGGGAAAGGCTTTAACGACCGCGGCGCGTGGACGGCTTGCGCGTCGTGCGTTTGATGGTGGCGCGTTCCTGCGTGCGGTAGGACGCGACTCGTTTGGAGAGCGTGTTGCGGTGGATGCCGAGCGTGGCGGCGGTGCGCGACAGGTGTTCTTTATTGCGCGAGAGGGCTTTCTGTATGTAGAGCTTCTCGAATTCGGAGAGCGCTTCGTCGAGCATGATCTGGCCGTCGAGCATCTCGTCTATTAAAGCCTCAAGGCGTGCGCGCATCTGCATAGGTCGCTCCAACTGTAGGAATAAAATATCACTCACCGGCAAGCCCCTTGAACCGAAAAGTTTCTCAGGCAGTCAAACGTTGATATTCCCCGATAAAACGATCACGCACGCCCGGACAGCTACAGACCGGCATGAGACGCGCCCTGTGCCGACAAGTCTTCGACAATGACGGGCAAGAAGAGGTCAAGCACAGTCATCCTGTTCGAGACCTGTATAAAGTCTTCGAGGCGCAAAAGAGTCACGTCAGGGTTTAGGCGACGGGCACATGCTTTCAAGCGCGGTCTTCAGGTTGCGAACTCCAGATTCTTTCCCGTGAGTAGCCGGTATGCCTCCAGATAACGCGCGGTGGTTGCTTCCGCGACTTCGTGCGGGAGCGGCGGTGCGGGTGGCTGTTTGTTCCAGTCGAGAGTTTCGAGATAGTCGCGCACGAATTGCTTGTCGAAAGAAGGTTGCGCGCGTCCCGCCGTGTACTGGTCGGCGGGCCAGAAGCGCGAAGAGTCGGGCGTGAGCACTTCGTCAATCAAGAGGATGCGGCCCCGTGCGTCGCGCCCGAACTCGAATTTCGTGTCGGCGATGATGATACCGAGACGGCTCGCGTAAGCCTCCGCTCCTCTGTAGAGGGCGAGCGAAACGTCGCGCAGTTTCTCCGTCACCTCCGCACCGACGATCCCGGACATGCGTGCCTCGCTGATGTTTTCGTCGTGGCCTTGTTCGGCCTTTGTCGCGGGCGTGAAGATGGCCTCCGGCAGCTTTTCCGATTGACGGAGACCGGCGGGCAATTTGTGTCCGCAAACTTCGCCGGTGCTCACATAATCCTTCCAGCCCGACCCCGCGAGGTAGCCACGCACGACGCATTCGACGGGGAAGACCTCTGTGCGGCGTGCCAGCATTGAACGGCCACGCAGCACAGACGCATGCCGTCTGACAACCTCTGGCATCTCTTCGACGTTCGTCGTGACGAGGTGGTGCGGCGTGAGTTGGCCGAGTCGCTCGAACCAGAAACCGGAGAGGGCCGTCAGCACCTCGCCTTTGCGCTCAATGCGCGTCGGCAGAATGCAGTCGAAGGCGGAGATGCGATCCGTGGCGATGATGAGCAGGTGCTCGTCGTCAACTTCGTAAACGTCGCGCACCTTTCCGCGTCGCAGGAGCGGCAGGTCTGACAGAAACGTTTCGGTGACGGTTTGCGTGCCGGTCATGTCGGTCGGCTGTGTTTGATCGCGAGCTTTGGAAAAAGACGAGCGCCGGAGGCGAGACGGGATTGTGCTCGCGCGCCCGGAGATTTGTCAAGAGATTCATTAAAGCGGTGGTAGCTCACTTTGAAACAATGTTAATCTAACCTTATGAAGAGCTACTTGCTTCGTTTTGTCATCCTGCTCGCAGCATTCGTGGTTGGCCTCATCTGCTTGACAACATTTCGTCGCCAATCCATCCCTTGCATGAACTTTGACCCTCCTAATTCGCAAGTTCAAATCTTAGATAAGACAACGGGCAAAACGTTCCGGGTAAAGACATGTCCTCGTTAACTCATTCAAATCTTCACACTGAAGCATCACCCATATAACTTAATGCTTGAGTTTATTGGCCTTGTCCTGTTATATTTTCTGTGGGGATGACGCTGCACCCGTTGCGCCAGCGCGTCCGCCGCGAACTTAAGCGTTCGCACGACTCCCAGAACAGCCTGACATGAGCACAAAACTTTCGGCCAACAACGTCCGACCGACCAAGTCCGAAGAAGAGAATTCGGAGACGGGCGACCGCAAACTGAATCTGCTGGTCATCGAGGATGACGATAAGATTCAGGAAGCGATCACCGCTTATTTCTCGCACAACGGCTATGAAGTGCGGACGGCGGAGGACGGGCTGGCAGGCGTGCAGGCGGCTCTCAGCGAGCGCCCGGACGCCATCGTGCTCGACCTCATGCTGCCGAAGATGGACGGACTCGCCGTCTGCCGCGAATTGAGGGAAAAGGCTCCATACATTCCGATCCTCATGTTGACGGCCAAAGACGATGTGGTTGATAAAGTGCTCGGCCTTGAGATGGGCGCGGACGATTACATCACCAAGCCTTTCTCGCTGCGCGAGCTTGAGGCGCGCATCAAGAGCGTCATGCGCCGCGTCCGCACGGCAACGCGCACGGCGGGGACGAGCGAGGACGCTCCGATTACGCGCGGTCGTCTGCGTATAGACCCGGCGAAGCGCGAAGTGATGATCGGCGACCGTCTGGTCGAGTTGACGCCGAAGGAGTTCGAGTTGTTGCGTCTGTTTGCGTCCAACCCCGGACGCGTATTCCCGCGCAAGTACCTTCTGGAAAAAATTTGGGATTATTCCTACGAAGGCTACGACCGCACCATTGACTCGCACATCAACCGCCTGCGAGCCAAGATCGAAGACAACCCCGAAAACCCGCAGATGGTACTCACCGTCTGGGGCATCGGTTACAAGTTCAGCGACGAACGCTAGTCGCAGGCTTCTCCCACGCATCACCGGGCGTCGTGCCACCGCGCGTCGTCTTCGGTAACACCGGCCAATCAAGGCCAAGCCAACCGACAACGCTTCTCACCGCCCGCAGGGCCTCCAGCGCCCGATTCGAGTAAATACCATGAACAAGCAATGGTTTCTCCAACGTCCGACCGTTTCGACGGAACGCTTCGTGCGGAGCATCAATCTTTCGAGGTGCGTCCGCCTCGGCCTGACGACGACCCTCGGCGCGGCGCTCGTGTTCGGGCCGCCGCGCGACCCGCAGGCGCAACAGCGTGCTAAAGAGCCGGTCGTGAAAGTGACGGGCATCGCCGCCGGTGCGAACGGGGTTTCGATCTCCGCAGACAACTCGCTCAACCGCGCGCAGACGTGGCAGGATCGAGAGGGCTTCCACGTCGTTTTAGTCAACGGCGAGGCCGGTCTCGCTTCGGGAACGCCGCGCGGAGTCAAGGTGCGACACGTCGGGGGTTCGCTCGAACTCGTCGTGCCCTTGAGCGCCGGGGCCAGCGTGACCGTGCAACCGCGCGGCAACCGTCTCGACCTCGTCGTCAGCGGCGGGAGCGTCTCTTCCGGAGACGGCGCAGAGCAAAGTCCTGCCCTTGAGAACCATTCGTCAACGCCCGCGCGAGCGTCGAAAGAGCGTGCGGCGGAGAGCATAGGCCGCGAGCGCAACGCGTCCGGCGCGTCGAAGCGTCAGGAGGTCAACG
>JBAVPI010000643.1:0-2911 GCA_049692915.1 Pyrinomonadaceae bacterium | reverse complement strand
CTCCCAACGCGTCGCACCTAGGGCGAGCGCCGCCTCGCGTTGCGAGACGGGGACGGCGGCGAGCACGTCTCGTATCACCGCCGTGATGATCGGCGTAATCATGATGGCGAGGATGATGCCGCCCGTCAGGAGGCCGATGCCCGTCACGCTGCCGCTAAACAGCGGCGTCCAGCCGAGCCAGCGCGCGAGCACCGGTTCGACGTGGACGCGCAAGGTGGGCGCGAGCACGAAGATGCCCCACAATCCGTAAACGACCGAAGGGATGGCCGCCAGCAATTCGACGAGGAAGGCGACGGGACGAGCAATGCGGCGCGGGGCCTGCTCGACGAGGAAGACGGCCACGCCCATCGAGAGCGGGACGGCGATGACGAGCGCGATGAGCGACGAGACGAGCGTGCCGTAGATAAATGGAAGCGCGCCGAACTCGCCCTGAATCGGATTCCACTTGCTGCTCGTCAGGAACGAGAAACCGAAGGCGCGTATCGAGAGCATCGAGTTTTGCGCCATCGCGACGATCATCGCCGAGACGATCAAGAGCAACAGCAGCCCGCTCAGGAACAGCACCGCGCGAAAGACGGCGTCGCCCCTGTTGCCCGTCGGCGCGATGGCGCGACGCCAGTCCCAGAGGCGGGCGCTCGCACCGTACGGGGAAGCGGGAGTTGGCTGCGGAGTCATAAAAACAGACGGGAAGACGGAAGAATGAAAAGTCGCTTCAACGGCTGCGACGGTGTTTCAGGCGCATGACTTCGTGCGTCGCGCGCTCCGTCTTTCGCCTTCACCCTTGCTGTCTGAGCGGCTTGCCGCCCGACGTGACGGAGTTGATCTTGGCTTCGGCGCGCTTGACGATCTCGGCGGGCAGCGGCGCGTAAGGGTACTGCGGGTCTTTCGTCGCGGCCTGACCGTCGTGGATGCCCCACCAGATGAAGTCCACAAGCGCCTTACCGCGTCCCGCGTCCTTCTGGTCTTTGTAAACGAGAAGATATGTGTAGCTCGAAATCGGGTAGGCGGTCGCGCCCGCCGCGTTGGTAATCGAGACGCGCAAATCATCGGGCGTCGTCGCCAGCGATTCGGAGGCCGCCGCCGTCACCGCGTCGAGGCCCGGCTCGACGAAGTTGCCCGAACTGTTCTTGATGAGCGCCACCGGCAGCTTGTTCTGCACGGCGTAGGCGAGTTCGACGTAGCCGATGGTGTTCGGTTGATTCTTGACCTGCCCCGTCACGCCCTCGTTGCCTTTGCCGCCCTGACCGACCGGCCACGTCGGCGACGTGCCCGACCCGACCCTCTCTTTCCATTCACCGCTGACCTTCGAGAGATAGTCCGTGAAGACGGCGCTCGTGCCGCTGCCGTCGGAGCGATGAACGACGGTGATGTCCGCGGCGGGCAGTGCGACGCCCGCGTTGTCGGCCTTCATGCGTGCGTCGTCCCAACGCTTAATCTTGCCGAGGAAGATGTCGGCGATTACGTCTGGAGAAAAATGAAGCGGCTTCTCCACGCCCTGCAAGTTGTAGGTGAGCACGACCGCGCCGAGCACGGTCGGGATGTGGAGGACTTCGCCGGGCGCGGCCTTGATGTCTTCGTCCTTCATCGGTGCGTCGGACGCTCCGAAGTCCACGGTCTGCGCCTGCAACTGCTTGATGCCGCCGCCGGAGCCGATGGACTGGTAGTCAATCCGCACGTTCGGGTTGGCCTTGCCGTAATCGCTTACCCATTTCTGGTAGATCGGATTGGGAAAAGTCGCGCCTGCTCCTTGCAGATTGATCGCGCCGCCGCCGCCAACGTTGCCCGTCCCGCCGCGCTCGCCGCTGCACGCGGCAGCGAACGCCAGAAGGGAGACGAGCAGGAGCGCAAAGGTCGCGCGGAAAGTTGTTTTAGAGAGGGGCACAGGATTTTCTCCTCGAAAAATTTATCTTGACCGAAGAGGGATAGCTTGGACGAAGGGTGTTACATCTGTCTGAACCCTATCCTAACTTGATGTTAACTGTGGGTCGGTGGCCGGAGCGGATTAAGGCTCAAGATGTTCAGGCGGTTTGTCTGCTGCCGCATTCGGCGCGCGCAATAAGAGCCGGTAGCCGACGTTGACCATCGTTCCGACGCGGACGCCGTGCGGGTCGAGTTTCTGTCGCAGGCGGTAAATATAGACGTGTAGGCTCTCGGCGTTGAGCGGCTTGCTGTCGCCCCAGACGTGCTGCCAGAGTTCCTGCGAGGAAACGATGCGTTCGGGGTTGCGCGCGAGGCGCGAGAGAATGAGAAACTCCGCGCGCGGCAGTTTCAAAGAATGGCCCGCGCAGACGGCGTAATAATTATCGTGTTCGACGCGCAGGCATCCGTCGTCGAAAATGTTTTCGCCCGCGCCCTGCGACGCCGCCGCCCGTGTGTGCTTCCCGTGCGAGTTCGTTTCCGCGCTCATAAGTTAACCTGAAGGCGGCCAGCCGTCAGCGTATCAAGCTTGCCGACGGGCTGGCCGCCCCCCTCGTGTGCCCTCGTGCCCTAGAAGTTGAGCCGCAGCGCGAACTGGATTTGCCGGTTCGTGCCGAGGCCGACGGTGCGCTCGACGGTCGAGCGGAGCAGTCCGAAGGTCGAACCGGCGGCGGCCTGCGTGAAGGGCTGACCCGGCTGAATCTGGTTCGTCGCCGTGCCGAGCGAATTGTTCAACGTCGCCGACGGGTTGGCGAAGTTGGTGTGGTTGAAAATGTTGAAGACCTCCGTGCGCAACTCGACGTTCATGCGCTCGGTGACGGGGAAGCGGCGGTTCATAACGAAGTCGAACTGCGTGAAGCCGGGGCCGCGCAAAGCGTTGCGCGGGAGGTTGCCGAACGTGCCCGGCGCGGGCGTGGCGAACGCCGCGGGGTTGAGCAACTGGCGGTCGCTGTTGAGATAAGGATTGACGCCGGGAATCAAATCGGGTCGCCGG
>JBAVPI010000642.1:0-1654 GCA_049692915.1 Pyrinomonadaceae bacterium | reverse complement strand
GAGAAGGCGATTCTTGACGCGTTGGAATTCCGACGTGCTGACGACGTACTCCTCGCGTTCGGGAAAGCGTGCGACGAGGGCGCGCGATGTCTCCATGCGATCAATGGACTGCGGGTGCGTGGAGAAGAGTTTCGACATCGTGCCCGGTTTCTTCTTGTTCTTCGTCGCCAGCTTCTCGAACATCGTGGACATCGCGCTTGGGTCGTAGCCTGCGGCGTAGAGATACTGCACGCCGAGCGCGTCGGCCTCTGATTCGGCGCTGCGGCTGAATTTCATGAAACCGAGCAGCGCGCCGAACTGCGCGCCGTTGAGGATCGCCATGCCGCCCAGCCCGCCGAGGAAGATCGAGCCGACGGTCAAACCGATGTCGGCCAGCATGCCCTTCGCCTGATTCTCCATCGCGTGGCGCGCGGCGACGTGCGCGATCTCGTGCGCCATCACGCCAGCCACTTCCGCTTCGTTGTCGGCGGCGAGGATGAGTCCCTTGTTGACGTAGAAAAAGCCGCCGGGCAGCGCGAAGGCGTTGACCTCGTCGGAGTCTATGACTTTGATGGTGAAGGGAACTTTCGCGTCCGAGTGGAGGACGACGTTCTGGCCGACGCGGTTGATGTACTCGGTGATGACGGGGTCGTCCACGAATTTGGCGGTGCGATCAACTTCGGCGGCCAACTGGCGACCGAGGGCCACTTCCTTGTCCACGCCGCCGCTAATCTTGGCGATGATGCCTTTATTGATGTTGCGCTTGCCGATGAGGCTCGGATCATCTTTGGTGGACAGCGTTTTATTGCCGGAGGCCGGTTGCGCGCCCGCAGTGGTGGCCGCTTTGCCCTTGTCCGAGACTTTCGCAGTTTTATCGTTCGTCTGCGCCGTCTCAGGCTTCTGGCCCGTCGCCTGCGTTTGCGGGACGGCCAACGCGGTCAGCGAACCGGCACACAGGCTGAAGACGAGCGCGAGCGCCGTGAACGCGCGGGAGAAATTCTTATGCATAACGAAAAGCCTCCAAAATTAAGAACGCCTGTGGCCGTGCGGAAGGCCGTCTGCTCAAGCGGACGCTTTCGACGTTGACGGCCTCGTTCCCGCAAGCCCCTTTTTCGAGCGGGCGCGGCGAAAGCTCACATCTGATTTATAAGGAGCGCACCCGCCGCCGTTAAAGACATACAGCACCGCAAGAGTTCGGAACGGGTGTAACTCTTTGATGCGCCTGAGCGCTCAAGTGGTTGCGCAAGGGTTCCACACATCTTTCGCGCCGGGAGTAATTTAAGGGTTGGGCTGACCGCGCCGCCGCTGATTTATGTAAACCGGGGACTGCATGCATTATAGCAGGAGCTTTGTCACAAAAATATAGTGTTTCCAGATTGTGATTGCGCCCTCGCATTCGCGCGTGCTACATTCCAAATGGCCCTCCGTGCCCCTCATTTTTTGTCACCACACGAGAATCTTTCGCCCGCCGAATCCCCGTCAGGCAATGAAGCGAACACAGGAAAAGATCAAGGATTTCGTCGAACCGCAAGTCTTCGACGAACTGGGGAACGTTACGGCCAACCCGGCGCTCGCGCTGTCGGCATATCGTTTCACGGATTTCACCTCAGACTTGCTGGCACGTTGGCTTGACGCGCTGGCCGATTTGCCGCGCGGTCGCGGCGCGGCCAGAGCC
>JBAVPI010000641.1:0-1664 GCA_049692915.1 Pyrinomonadaceae bacterium | reverse complement strand
GCGCCGCCCTCTGGAATGTCTATGGCCCTACTGAAACCACCATCTGGTCTGGGGCACAGCCCGTCACGATGAGGGACGCTCAGGTGCTCGTCGGAGGCCCACTGGCGGCCACGCAGTTCTATGTGCTCGACAGCCGTGGCGCGTTGCTGCCCGAAGGAGCGTGGGGACAGTTGTGGATCGGTGGAGAGGGAGTGGCGCGCGGCTACCTGCGACGTGCTGAGTTGACGGCGGGACAGTTTCGTCCAGACGGATACGGAGAGGGAAGCGGGAGGCGGGTGTACGGGACGGGGGATGTGGCGCGGCGGGTGGGAGGCGTCGGGCATATTGAAGTAGGCGGGCGGATGGACGATCAGGTGAAGGTGAGAGGGTATCGGATTGAGTTGGGAGAGGTGGAGGCGGCGCTGCGTGGGCACGAGTTGGTGAAGGAAGCGGCGGTCGTGGTGGAGGGAGTGAGCAAGGGAAGCGAGAGGGAGAGGCGAGGAGGCGAGGGAAGCGAGAGCGATGGAGCAGCAAGCGAGGGAGAGAGAAGCGAGGGAAGGGAGAGCGAGAGAGGCGAAGGAGGCGAAGGGAGGCTGGTGGGTTACGTGGTGTGGGGCGAGAGGGGAAGTGCGGCGACGGTGGAGGAGTTGCGAGGATGGATGAGGGAGAGAGTGCCGGAATACATGGTGCCTGCGAGATATGTGGCGGTAAAGGAGATGCCGTTGACGCCCAACGGGAAACTAGACCGCCGTGCACTCTCGACGCTCGAAGGCACGGCCATCCGTCAGGCGGCGACATATGCATCCGCTGCAAATGAGATCGAGCGGCAGTTGGTGAGCATCTGGCAGGAGGTTCTGCGTGTGCCGCAGGTGGGTGTTAACGACAACTTCTTTGATCTTGGGGGTCACTCGCTGCTGGTCGCGCAGGTGCGTAACAAGATCAAAAGCGTGCTGGACGTTGATCTGCCTATGGTCGAACTGTTCCGGTATCCGACCATCTCCGCGCTGGCGGGATATCTCGGACAGACGCACGGCACGGAGCACGCACTCGAACTTCCGCGCACGCGATTGAGAAAGACATCAAGAGAAACGACGGAAGCAGGGGTGGCGATAATCGGGATGGCGCTGCGCTTTCCCGGCGCTTCCACTCCCGCTCAGTTCTGGCATAACCTGCGCTCCGGCGTCGAGTCCATAGTCACCCTCTCGGATAAAGAACTGCTCGCCGCGGGCGTCTCTCCGGCCACGCTCTCAGACCCTCGCTACGTGCGGTGCGCCTCTCCGCTTGAGGACGTGGAGCGGTTCGACGCCTCCTTCTTCGGAGTCAGCCCGCGGGAGGCGGCGTTGATGGATCCGCAGCAGCGAGTGTTTCTGGAGAGTGCATGGGAGGCGTTGGAGAGCGGAGGGTACGGCGGGGCGGGACGGATGGGAGGGAGCGTGGGAGTGTTCGCCGGAGCGGGCCTCAACCGTTACCTCGTCGAGAATCTTCTGCCCGACAAGCATCTGCACGAGGAGCCGGGTGGAATGCAGGTCATGCTCGGCAACGAGCGAGACTTTCTCGCCACGCGCGTCGCCTACAAACTCGACCTTCACGGCCCCGCCCTCACCGTCTCAACAGCCTGCTCCACCTCCCTCGTCGCTCTCCACCTCGCCTGCCAGAGCCTCCTCGCAGGCGAGTGCGATGCCGCC
>JBAVPI010000640.1:0-5648 GCA_049692915.1 Pyrinomonadaceae bacterium | reverse complement strand
TGTTTGCTTCGAGTTGCCCCTCCCAACCGGTCGCGCCGACGACGACGCCCCTGCCTATCTGCTGCGTCTCAGGGAGAAATTCCTGAAACGTGACGGGCACGGGCTTGCCCGGCAAGTTGCCGAACGCAGTCTTGTGAATGCGGTAAACGAGATAGCCGGTCTGCTGAAATTCAATCGAGAGGAAGAAGGCCGCCGAGACGTTGACGCGCCGGATGTCGCGGCAAGCCGGGTCGGAGCCGCACTCTGTAATCTGATTCGTCCAGAAACCTAAACCGGCGGCGTCCGGCTCGCGATTGAGAAAGTCTCGGTAGTGCTGCGCGACGAAGAACTGCGCGTCGTCAATCGGATTCCCGCTCGCGGCGGTCGTCCCGTTCGGCAGATCAACGGTCAGCCCGCCGGAGATGTACGCGACCTCGCTGCCGTTCGACAGGCGCACGTCGTAGTCGCCCTGCGGCGCGACGCCGGAGACGGAAACGTCCACAAACAAGACTTGCAGCGTGCCGAAGCTCTGGGACTGTACGCTGTTGACGGTGATGAAGGGCGAGTTTGTGCTGACCGAGGTGGCGGAGAACACGTTGTCGCCGCCGATGAGGATGCTCGTCCTCTCGCCCGGCACGAGCGGCACGGCGACGGTCGAAAGTTGACCGTTGCGCCCGATGAAGTTGGGATTGAGAAACGGCGTCGAACTATTGACGACGATGGGAAGCGATGTTGTCGCGTCCGCCCCGACAGACGCCCCCGTCTCCGAGACGACGAAGGGCGCGCTGCTGGTCGTGCTCAGGCCCGTGTATGCGCCGTTACCGCTCGAAGCGATCTCCGTCGGGCTGACCGGCTCGTTCAGATATTCCGTCACGACGCGGTACTGGCCGGGGAATAAATTCTCGATGCGATACGCGCCCGTGCGCGGCGTGATGTTGCCTGCCATCACCCTGCCCGTTGACAACTCTTCGGCCCAGACATGTGCGCCGAAGACGGCGGGGCCGTTCGTGTAAGTCACCGTCCCCTGAATCGCGCCCGTGCCGCGCTGTGTGTTGTAGAGAGCGCGAATCCCTGCACGGTCGTCTTCCGAAAGCGTGCGCGGCGTCTGTGCCGGTAGGTCGTACGTGCCGTTGAAGCCCTGACGCGGCTGCATCGTCGCGCCCACCACCGCCGAGTGTTCGAGGCCGAGCATGTGGCCGATCTCGTGCGCGAAGGTGGATTCGAGGTCGTAGGTGCCGGGCGTGCCGTCGGTCGAAAAAGAACTCCCGACGAGTCCGCCGGTGAAGGGGTCAAAGCGCGCGACGTTCGGGTTGATGGCGAGGTCGGCCTCCGTCACCGCGCCCGTGTTCGGATCGAAGAAGATGCGCGAACGGCCCGGCCTCGTGGGATTATTAAATTGCCCCGCGTTCTCAGGCGCGACCGTGATGAGGCTGATGCGATCCTGTCCAATCGTCTGCGCGACGCTATCTTGCTGAATGACGAACGAGAGATTGGCGGCGTCGGCCCAGTGGGCCAAAGCCCTGCGCGCGGCCCCGACCACATCGCTGCCGGGCTTGATGTGCGACTGCGGCGCGGTGAGCGAACTCGACAGTGCGATGTTGATGGTTCGGGTCGGCCACTTGACCTGCACCGTGCCCGCGCTGTTGAACTGAAAAGTGTAGGCGTGCGAAGGGACGGATTGTCCGACTATTAGCGACGCAAGTAAAAGTAGCGTGGCGATTGAACGCATGATGGCCCTCTTGCTTCAAATGATGTGGATGGGAAACAGCCTTACGGGGAGGTTTAGCTGAACTGCTTTTGTTTGGAGATAAAACCTGCGGGAGAGGTGCTCCCGGCGGGGACGCATTCATCATAGCAAGTTTTACGCCGTCATATCAAACAGATAATTTTCGCGTCCCCTCACCGCCGCTCTTTTCCGCTTTTTTCGGCCTATTTACGCTCAACGTTCTCCACTCCGACATCTCTCCTGATAACCGGTGAGCGCCGTCAGCAAATGTACGCCACCGCACCAAACTAATACGCGGCGTTGAAATGTGCGCCGACTTTTCCCTTTTTTGGCCCAATCCCCGCCCCTTCTCGTTGGCATACTATTTGTTAAGGGACGATGAACGTCTCTCCTGCGGGCGCATGTCGGTAAGAGTTTCAGGTGCTGGCCGGAGGCCACATAACACTTATGAGCAACGAAGTGATCTTGGCCGAAGGAGTCCGAAAGGCCGTTCAAGGCGAGAGCGCCGGACAGGAAGCCAGTCTCGCGCAGAGCGAAATCATCCGCAAAAACATTTCGGCCATCACCGAAGTCCGCCGTCAGGAAGACGGCAAGCGGACGCTCTCGACGCGCATTTCAGACTTAATCACGGACTTCTCCGGCTCGATGGCCTTCGTATGGCTTCACGCCGTCTGGTTCGGCATCTGGGTCTTACTGAACGTAGGATTGCTGCACATTCCGCGTATCAGCGAGTTCGACCCGTTCCCCTTCGGGCTGCTGACGATGGTCGTCTCGCTCGAAGCGATCTTCCTCTCGACCTTCGTGCTCATCTCGCAGAACCGCATGGCGAGCCAGAGCGAGCGGCGCGCCGAGCTTGACCTGCACATCAACCTGCTGGCCGAGCAGAAGGCCACCAAGGCTCTGGAGATACTCGACCAACTCACCTCGCAGCTTAATCAACTGAAGCGCTTCGACCTGCCACGCGACCCGGAGGTCGAAGCGCTTAAAGTTTCGCCTGAGCCGCAGGAGGTTCTGCAAGTGTTGCAGGAGACAGTCAAAGAGGAGGCCAAAGCGGCTACAGATGAGGTGGGTCGGGTCGCGGCGGAAGCAGCCACCAAGGCGGTGCGCGAAGAGTTGGAGAATACGGGCGAGATGGTGCGCGAAGAGGTCGGACGAGTCGAGGAGAAAGTCGAGGCGGTCGCCAGCGACGTGCGTCAGATTAAGGAACGGAAATAAGAAAATAGAGGCTTGATGACGAAAAGCGCGTGCCGTTCGACATGAGCCGGACGACACGCGCTTTAGTTTACACAGGCGAGACTGCGATTGAACACGCTGCCTCCAATCAAATGAGGCTCAGGCGCTCGCGCTTACCTTCGGCGGCGATTCTTCGCCGCTCCCCGCGACGTGGTTGCGCCCCACGAAGCGGCGGCGGCAGCGGGAGACATGGCGGCAGCGTTGGCGGTGCCGTCAGAGATGGCGGCGGAATCATCATTAGGGATGTTTTCAGTCGTCGGCCTCTCGCCGTAATGTAAATCGGCGAGCGCGACGACGATCAACAACACGGCCATGCTCACGGTGGCAAGCAAGTAAAGCAGCGCGATCTGTTCCTGCCAGAGCAGCACGATGACAACGGCGCTCACCGCAACGATCCAGAGCAGCGATTTGCTGCGACTCTTTTTGCGCGGGCGCGACGAAGACGCCCTGCTTGCATTTCTACTCATCTCAATACTCCTTAAAATTCCGGCCTCGATGAAACGGTTAATTTAACACAGACGCGGCGGCGCGGGCGAACGTCGGCGGCGCTCTCGCCGGTCATTCACAAAAAGAGAGGTTGGCCGCGAGACCAACCTCTCCGGAGTTAATGCAGTTCGTAGGCTATTGGACGATTCTGATCGAGCCGTAGGAAACGAGATTCGACGCGCCGCCGGTCGCAAAGCCGAGTAAGGTTGTCGGCAGGTTCTTAAGATTGAAGGGGCTGCCGTCTGATACGTCAATGATGTCGTATGGCTTGAGCGCGATGTCAGGCTGCTTTTTGTTTTTGATCGCGTCAAGGCTGACCGTCATCACCTCCGGCTCCAATTCCCCGCCCGGCTTCGTGCGGATGATGCGCACCTTATCCGTCTTCGCGCCTTTGCGCGCCCCTCCGACCTGCGCGATAGCGCGAGAGAGAGACAGGTTCTCGCGCAGGTACAGGTTATTCGGCGAGACGACCGCGCCCGTCACGTAGATCGGATACGCCTCCTGCACGAGCACGATATCGCCGGGATGAATGACCGGGTTGGCGTCTCGCTTGCCCAGTTTGAGGTCGCGGATGCTGTATGTGTTGTAGGGCAGAATCAGAGGGTTGTCATCCGCCGCCTTCGCGACCTTAGCTTCTTCGATCAGGTCTTCCGGCTCGGCGCACAGCACCGGCTCGGTGTGGAAGACCTGAACGTCGCCGCTCGCCTGTTCCGTGACGCTGCCTGAGAAGGCCAGCAGTTCGAGCAGGTGAACGCGGCGGCGCATGTCGAAGCGCGAAGCGTTGCGCACCGCGCCATAGACGACTGCGGGCGGACGACTGCGCATCTCGGTCACGCGCAAGCTGACCTGCGGCTTTTTGAGATACTTGGCGAGCGCGTCAACGATGTCCTTTTTGATCTCGCGGTCGGTGCGGCAACGAGCGGGAATCGGGTTATCCACGAAGGCCACCTCGACATTGCCCTCGTCGTTGACGACGAGCGCCCCGCTAAATTGCGGCTCGCCGAAGACACGCAGGTCGAGCACGTCGCCGGGGCCGAGCAGATACTTTTTAACTCCGATGCCGTCGAGTCCAGACCCGGCGGAATCCGTCCCCGTACTGGCCGCCGAACTGACTTGCGAGCCTCCGCCGCCACCGCCGGTGCTCTGCTGTGCAGACACGGTCGCGGCACACGCCCAAAGCGCGAGCGTAAGAAGTAGAGTTTTAACTTTCATAGAAAATCCTTCCGGCATAACCAGTGTCACCTATCGAACGAGCCGTCCTCATCGCTGCGGATGAAATCATGTAGATGTGCGCGAGACCGCACCGGGCTGCCCGTCTGTGCGAAACTTAAATCACCTTCGGCAGCCCCGCCTTCATCTCCCGCCCGGATGCTGCGCGTGATGTTTTTTCCTCCGGCTGCCGCGGACGGGCACTGTTCCCGGCACGGCCCAACCAGTAAACAGGAGGTTGCAATTGTCGCACAGGAGGCGATAAATACCAACGAGGCGCAGCAGCAGCGGCGTGTCCTGATAGCCCCTGTGGACACGGCGACTGCGACATTTCGGGCAACGTTGGGCGATCATCAAAAGCGCCCCCCGTTGCCGTCCGCCGCAATCTCGTCCGAGGCAGCCTCTTTTCGACTGCGAATCGTGCGACTCACATTCTTCGGCGCACTCGCTTCCTCCGTGCGCGGCGAACCGGCAGCGGAATCATCCGTCGCCAGCCGCGCACGCAGCAACTCGATCTCGCGCCCGATGCGGTTGGCGGCTTCATCACGCGCGTCCTCGCCCATGTCGGCGCGCGAGAGATAGAAGAGCGCGTCGCGATAACGCGCCACGGCGCGCGAATATTTGCCGCGGAAGGCGGAACGCTCGGCCATCTCGACCCACTGGCCGACCTTGACCGAGGCGATGAAGTTGCGCACCGCGACGGAAGAGTCGCGCAACTCCTGCTCGCCGGGATAAACCTTGATCGCTTCGTCGAGGACTTCGAGCGCACGCTGCGCCGTCTCGATGCGGTCGGAGAGACGGACGCGCCGCTGCGCTTCGTGGGTCAGACGCGTAGACTCGCCGCGCGCCCAATCGAGCAGATGTCTTTTCTGGAGGGCACGCACGCGCTCCTGTCCGGCACGCAACGCGGCGCGCATGTCGGCGGCGGTCGCGGTGCGCATCACTTCGTCTGCGTTGGCGAGATACTGCTCGCACAAGCGGTAAGCTTCGAGGTGCGCTTCGGGCGGCGCGCCGC
>JBAVPI010000639.1:0-4133 GCA_049692915.1 Pyrinomonadaceae bacterium | reverse complement strand
CCTCCAACAGACGCTCGCGGCGGGACACGCGTCGCGTGTCTTTGCGTGCGTCGGCCCGCTCGGCCTTGCGGTCTCTTTTATCTGCGCGGCCTCCGCGTCGTTCATTCTTCGCGGCACGCTCGTCGCGGTGCTTATCGGCGCGCGTCTCTCTCGCGGAAGCCTTCTGCTTCCCCGCGTGCGTCTTTTCTCTGGCTGATTTTTTGGCTACTGCGGCGTGGGCGGGTTTCTTCGCTTGAAGGGGGGCGGCGCAGAGTGCGATGACAAAAATGCTGATGAGCGCGACGAGAGCGGGGGACGAATGTTTTGGGGTCATGAATAAATCCTCTGTAAAGCTTGACCGGGAAATCGGAAAAGCCAGCCGCGATAACCAAGCAGGGAAGCTATCAGGCGACTTGACTCAGCGTTTTGAATGCACGGAAAAGGACTTCGTAGGTGTGCCATGCGGCACGGCTTTTTTTCGCGCCGCACGACGGCGCTGAATACGAAGCGTTGAAAAGAGACATCAAAGCTCGGATTGCACAGCTCCTTTGCTAATCTTCAAGACTTCTATTGCGCCGTTATGGCAGGAGAGACAAGCCCTTCGTGGTCTCGCGGGAGGGGTTCGCTTGAGACCGTTGCGAATATAGCATCTGGCGAAGTCGGCGGCAACAACTTTGTAACAATGTGCCGCGCGCGACGCTTGAAATGGCTATTGCAAAATCGGGCGCGGGCGGTTAGATTGACGGCGGTTCGTCAAACTATAATCAAGGTGGAGGTCTCCCCAGACGTGAACCGGGTTGTGCCTCTACGCCAACAACAAGCTGGAGGTAAGGAAACAGTGCCTACCGGAACATGTCCTGATTGCGAAGCCGATGTCCATGTTGACACGGACACCGACAAAGGCGACACGGTCTCGTGCGACGAGTGCGGGACACATTTGGAGGTCGTCGGGTTAGACCCCGTCGAGTTGGACATCGTCGAAGATGTAGAGGAAGACGATGACGAGGAAGACGACTTTTAAGACGAAAGTCGTGGCGAGTTAACAGGTGACGGGTGACGGGTCGCAAGACAAGTTTGGAATTTAACCTTGTCGCCCGTCACCCGTCACTTGTCATCACTCTTGTAGCCCGCGCGGTTCTGTCGAACGTTGAGACCGCGCGGCACTTCGATGCGGACGGGATGAAAGCGCCCGTCGTGGCGCTTCTCTTCCGGCGGATAAAAGGCCAGCACGTAAGTTGACGTGACCTCTTCGGCGAGCGCCTTGAAGAGCGGCCCGTAATCCTTGTCGGTGGCATAAAAATTCGAGCCGCCGGTCTTCTCCGTCAACCCGCTCACGTCGAGGGGCGTCGGCAGCGGCGCGTGGTCGCTGGAGACCGAGGCGAAGAGCCGCGAGTAGGACGGGAGCGTGACGGTATAGACGCTCACTTCCGCCGCATTGGCGCGCTCGATGACCGTGCCCGGCGAGACGGTATCGCCCACCGGAAAGCCGTCTGTGACGACGACCACCGCCCGCTTCATCAGTCGCCGCTCGCGCGTTCGCGGCGCGCCCCGCACGAGCAGACGAACGGCGTCGTCAACCGCGTCGTAAGCATGCGTCGAAAGCCCGTTCAGCTCGTGCGCGAGCCGACCGATGGAACGGTCGAGTTTTGCGGGGTCGCCCGTAAACGTCTGCTGGACTTTGGCGTTCATGCCGAAGCTCATCAGCGCGAACGACGCGGGCCGCGTGGACATGCCCTTGACGAAGGCGCGCATCGCCGTCTGAAGCCGCGTCATCTCTTCCGCCGACATGCTCCCCGACACGTCAACCACGAAGACCACTGCGACAGGCCGCTCGACCCCGCCGCGCCGTTCGACGTTGAAGAAAGTGATGGGCCGCTGCTCGCCGTCCTCGTAGAGTTTGAAATCCTCTGTGCGTAAGTTTCGCACGGGCCGCCCTTCGGCATCCGTCACCGTCACGTCAACCAGCACGAGGTCTGTGTCTATCTTCAGCACATCGTCATCGTCTTTAATCTCGACGGGCGTCGAAGCCGGGCGCGCGTGTTGAGTTGAGGCGGACTCCTGCCGTCGGGCAAGTGCGCGACGTGCCAAAGTTGTTAACAGCGAGAGGCCGCAACACAGGCCGACGAGGAGTAATAGTAGTGCGCGCCGTGTGTGGCGCGTGAAGGTCGAATCAGGGGGTAATGAGTTCGTCATAAAACTTGAACGCGAAGTTTTCGCCGGGCGACAAAGAGGCTGCGGCGCAATTATACTTAACCGGAGGAACGAAGCGCCAACGTCACGACGACGGCGGGGCAACACGCCGCGCACGGCGACGCATCAACGTTAACACGGGCCGCGCGGCGACACTCTCTGCCGTCAGGCCGCGCCGCCCGCGTGTTATAATGCGCGCCGCGAAGATTTGATGCCAGCGACTGGCAAAAGGACTTCCACGGAATTTGATAATGCTTCTGCACAGAACGGCTCCGCGAAACATTCGGGCGCGCGTCCTCTCCGGCGTCGTGCTTTTACTGACACTGCTCGGCGGCGCGTCTATCCGTGCGCAGGATCGTGCGACCGGCGGTCTCAAAGGTAAGGTGCATGTCGCAGGCGGAGCAAGCGCTTCCGGCATCGAGGTGACGGCGCGACAGGGCACGCGTGAAGTCGCACACGCGGCGACGAACGGTAAAGGTGATTTCGAGTTGCGCGGGCTTGCGCCCGGCATCTACGGCCTGACGTTTCGCAAGCCGGGATTGAGCATCGGGCGACTCGAAGAGATTGAGGTGCGCGCGGGCAAAACGCGCACGGTGGATCGGCTCTACTTGCCCGTTGACGAAGGCTCCATCGCCTTCCTGCGCGGCAGCGTGTTCGACCCGAACGGCCACAGCGTCGGCGGAGCGCGCGTCGAACTGTCGCTCGTGCGGCCCGATGGGACGCTGAAAAAATTGGAGAGCCGCGTCACGACAGAGACGGGCGCATTCGCCTTTCGCATGACGCCCGAACCCGCGCGTTATCGCCTGAGCTTCACGGCGCATGGTTTAGAGCCGACCACGAAAGACGTGGACGTGGACAGCGCCGCCATCTTCCGCGTCGCCGTGACGCTTAACCCCGCCGCCAAGTAGCGCGGCACACACGAACGAACGTGAAAGATGCGCCGCCTTCCAACGACGTGACGCGCGAAGAATTTCTGACGGCGCGTCAACTCGCCTCGATCCTACAGGTGAGTGAGTCAACCGTGCGCCGACTCGCGCGCGAGGGGCGCATCCCCTCCGTCCGCATCACGCCGCGACTCCTTCGCTTCAATCTCAAAGCCGTGCGCCAGACCCTCGACGGCACGACACGCACGCGCCCCGCGCGTCTCTCCCAACATGAAGACGGGCAAGATGAAGCGCAACTCTCCTTCATGGACTTACTCTAAACATTCGCATTCAACGAATCTTCGTCCTCATCCTCTTCTTCCATAATTTCCGTCGCGATAGAGCGCTGTAGCCCCGCGCGGATGTTCAAGAACCACGCCGCGACGCCGAGCACGGCCAGAACGAAAGCCGCGTTCAGCATTCCTCTCAACAAACAGATCGCCGCCGCGAAGAGGCACAGGCCCGCGGCCACAATCCACAACCATGCGAAACGCCCTGAGGCAACACGCCCATCGGACGGCGCTCCCTGAGACGTGCCCTCTTCGTCATGTTCGAGCGACGCCGCACCGTGCTCGTGCGTCTCTTCCGCGTGCATTGTCTGTGTGTCCGGCTCTTCGTCTCTCAAAAGTTTTTCACTCGACGGTCACGGTGATGGAAGTCTCGATAGTGCGCGGCGGGAAACAAACTTCGTCGTTGCAGGGCTGGACGCGGATTTTGACGGGCAGCGCGTGCGCGCCCTTCGTCGCCCCGGCATCGGCGTTGAGCGGCAGCTTGATGACGGCCTCGTGCTCGTAAACCGCGAGCGGCTTTTCCGAGAACGTCAATTTCCTGCTCACGGACGTTGGATACACGGGCGCGCCCGGCGTGATGCCGCCGCCCGCTTCGATGTTGAGTTGCGTCGGAATGTAGAACTTGTCCGACGCAGGGTTGGCATTGACGTGATACCCGTCGGCGATACGCAGGCGAACCTCTGCCACGCCGCGCCCGCCTGCCGCGACACTCAATACGGGCGCGTCCGCGCTCACCGCCGACGCGCTCGCG
>JBAVPI010000638.1:0-5206 GCA_049692915.1 Pyrinomonadaceae bacterium | reverse complement strand
GCCGTGCGGCGGGTGATTGGGGGCGTTATACCGCATCAGACAAAAGGGAGAAGGTCGGGGCGAACGTCGCGTGTGTTGAGGTCGCGCGGGTTGAATGATTGAATCAATCGGCGATCTAACAAGCGGCTGAACGCGACTGCCACGCCGCCTCTTATGTGGCCTGATTAGGAAACGCTAAACATAATTTCGATTAGACAATATCACGTCTCCCTAGTGTAGAAATGCTATGCCTTACTTTTTGACAGTAGGCGCGTGACTGTCTCGGATAATCGGTTTATATCCTGCGGCTTCTGCAAAACTGCACTCGCGCCCGCGCGCCAAGCCTCCTGCTCGATATCGCTGACTGAGAACATGATGATCGGCGCTCGTCGCCGATGAGGAATTGTGCGGGCATAGCGCGTCAATTCAATTCCATTACGGCCCGGTAAGTCATAATCGAAGATGAATATATTAAAAGGTTCCTTACTCTCAAGAATCTTCATAGCTGCAACGCCGTTGGTGCAAGTTTCGACCTTCCAGCCTAAAGCCTCTAAAGCGTCTCTTACTGCGTCAGCGACCAGCTTATAATCTTCGACGTGAAGGACTCTTATAACCTTCCGTTTACTTCGGCGGAGCTGTCGGCGGCTGCCTATGATGCTTTTCTTTCTCTTTTCGAGCGGAGTGCGTAGGTGTGAGAGGTCGTAATGCCTACCGCCTTCATCGAGCATGGATTGAAGCGTGGCGTGATGGTCCCAACCGAGCAGGCGTGCAGCGTGCGTGATGCTGCCTTTAGCGTCTATCAAAGCGCGCTTAATATATCTTGCCTCGTAAGCATGTACCTTTTCGGGTAGATTGAAATCGGCCCAAAAATCGGCGAGGCTACGGTGACGGTGGGGCGGTAGGGTAGAGAAGCGAGCGGCCACAATCCGACCCGCACACGCGCGCAGGCGTGCTATTGTCTCAGTGTCTTGCGTGCCTCTGAGTAAGTTATCCGCGCGCTGGTAGGAGTCTAATAGCTCGCGTTCTGTGATGCGTTCGCCGTGTTCCTCAATCAGCGTGAGCAAGGCGCGTCCGGCATCCTCGACAGCCCCGGCAACTTCGGCGACGTTGGCAGCCTTCCGCAGAGTGTTGCGCGACTCAGGGAAGTTCCCTAGCTTTGCCAGCATACGGCCCTGCGTCGTTAATGCTTCGGCATACAAGCCCGACTCACCGCCCTTAGCGAGCACCCGCACGGCCTCCCGACTTGCGCGCTCTGCTTCGCGTGCTCGACCTTCAGCGAGTAGGACGAGAGCGCGGGCGTCGTCCACCTGTGCTACTCTGCCCTTATCACCGACAGCGAGGAACAAGATACGGGCACTGTTCAGATGGTCGTGAGCCTCTTTGTATCGCCCGACGAGGTAGAGCAAATATCCTAGATTAGTCTCGGCACTCGCGCGGTAGGCGGTATGCCCTGCCTGCTCGAAGAAATGAGACGCGGCTGTATATTCGATGATGGCGCGGTCTGTGTAATCCGGGCGGTGCTCGGCAGTTCCCAACTTTCTTAACACTAGCCAAGCTCATTATGAAACTTTCCTTTGAGAGCATCATTAGTGCTCGCCTCAAATAGTTCAGTCGAATCTGACAGGATGCGGAGCGATTCGTTATAGCGGCCACTACATGATTCGACCAGCACGCGGCGAATCAAAATTTTAGCCCGTAGCTCAGGGTCGTCTTTGTCGGCAAGCTTCTTAAGGGCATCGGCGTAAATGACGCGGGCCTCGTCGAATGCGCCTTCGCGCCAATAACAGTAACCTAAATCGCTTTGTGCTGCGGCTGCTCTCGCCGATTCTCCTAGAGTTTCAAAACGTGTGATACTCTCGCTAATAAGGTCTTTAGCGGTGCGCTGCCCCTCTTGGTCCTGCGCGGCGCTGGCGAGCCAGCCTGACAAAGCGCCCACGCGCAACATTACCTCTGCCGCCGTGCGCTCGGTCAGTCCTTCAAGCGTTGGGCGTTGGCCGACGCCGCGCCACAGTTCGCCGAGTAGGTCACGCGCCGCCGCGTACTGGCCTCGGTGCTCAAGGTCTGCGGCGATCTCGCATCGAAGACGCGCCCGCTCGTCGTGAGTTAAGGTCGGGTCTTCTAATTGTCTCAACAACGATTCAGCTAAATTCATGTGAGGGTTGCCTTTCTGCAAGATGTGGAAAAATCGTCAGGCAAGCTCAAGCCGTGCCTTATCAAACAGATAAGGCACTTTTCCGAAACATAGTGAGTTGGTCTCACTTACTCACCGAAAGGAAGGAACTGTGATGAAGAGCTATCGAAATGCCGCCGCTTCGCTGGCGTTGACTTTGGTGCTCGCTACGTCTGCTTTCGCTGGTGAAATACATACCGGCCTCATTGGGCCTGACCAGCAACCGACACCGACAACGAGCAACACGACCGCGACGGCCACGACAGACGCTGAGACGCAGACCGGCGTGGCTGCATCAATAGTCGGAGCGACGGACGCCGTTACACAGACCGCGCTAAACCTACTGCAAAGCGTGCTGTCACTATTCTAACGAATACACCCTAATAAGTAACGTCTATGCTGCCGTGAACTAAGTCATCGGCGGCTCGGTGTTGGTGTGTCTAATAAGAGCGTCAGGTGTGCCGAGAGTCCGGCGAGGTGACACTCACGGGGCAAGAGAGTAACGCCTTGCAAGGCGGTTTGCAATAGATTTCTATTGGAGCGCGAACTACCCTTGCCGATTCTGCTTAGGTACGCAGAAATATCGAATGTGTATGTGGACGTATTGATTGATGATAGGTTGGACCTACCGGAGAAGATGCCAGCGTCGAAGAAACACTCAGGCGTTAGAACCGGTAAGAAGTAGTCTTGACTATTCTAGGAGGCTAGCCGCGTTTCTTTGAAAGGGTAATGTTCTCACGCTTCACGCCTCCACTTTACATACAATAGTCGAACAATGTTTTAACCGTCGAAGTTTGATGTAAGGTTGAGGGTACTTTTCGCTAACACGTTAGAATTTTGTATTTTAAACTAGAGGCCCTAAATCTTGGTCAGCAGAGTTCCTAGCCTCTGAGGTGAATTTATGAAGGAAAAAGTCGTATTAGCCACTACTCATATTGATCGTCATTTTATGAAGATAACCAAAGAGGCACTAGAGGATGCAGCCGAAGAGCTTAATGCGGGACGAAGGCTACCAGCTACTATTGAACACGACTTAACTCTTCCACCTTTTGGGAAAACGCTAAAAGCATGGGTCGAGCCTAGAGAAGATGGGGAACATCAATTGATCGTTGAGCGCGAAATTTTTGATGACCTTCTGTGGGCTGAATTGGATGATGGGGTAAAACTTTTTAAGCAAGAAAGTAAGACAGATAAGTACCCATTCGTTGACCGCTACTCGGAAATGACTGAAGACGTGTTCCTAGCATACGACTGGGTAAATTTTGATTCCAAAGAGGATATAAAATCATTTATTAATGACGTTAAGGACCAATCACAGGTTGAGTTTAAGACAGATATATTTGGTCGAAAGTCATTAATTCCAGACCCTGAATTTATAATCGGTATCGCTAAAGTTATTGGCGCATATCTCATTACTAAAAATGTATTAAGCAAAGTTGGTGATAAGGTTCTAGAGCTTGCGGCGGAGGACATTGCCAAGTTTTATACCTTCTCTAAAGCAGTTATTGGATCAGCAATGAGATACGCTAGACCGAAAGGTCGGCCTATAACCTATGTATTTGTGGCGCGGGGTAATCCAACCCTCGAATTTATTGCGCGTTCTTCAAATGCAGACTTGGTTATTTCTGCAATTAGTTTAGAAAAACTTGAAGCTGCCTTGTCCGAAGCGAATTTTTATTACAGCGCACTTGGCGCAGTAAAAATTCAATACCTTTTGAGTTCTGAGGGTAAGTGGGAGTTCAATTACTTACTAACTGGCACAGGGGCAGTTATTGGAACAGAGAAGAGCCTATCTCGAAGAGCCGAACGATTTGAGCTTCTTATTCAACAATTGAATGCGAATACTGGGTCCGATCAGGAGCAAGAAAATTCCACCAAACTAGGTGAAAACCCAGCGGAGCAATCAACTAGGGGCGAGTACATGGAGAACAATGTGTCAGCCACCAGCATTAATAGTGAATGGCAGCGCTTACATCATGATTTCGAGGTACAAGCAAATCAGTATCACGAATTAACTTTATCGGTGTATTTCCTAATCAAAGATCATCCTTATGAAAATGAGACATTCGAGCGCCCTAATCATGTAGTTATGTTGTGGCAATACTTTGGAAATTTAGAATCCGATTCTTCGGCTGATGAACCAATAAATATTCATCCGACGAAGTATGGGGTTAATGACGCGAAGGTTACAGCATTTGCTGTAATCGCAGGGCCGCAAACAAAACTATTCCGAAGGATGGCTTATAGGGCTGGTAGCCTAATCCCTAAAGAGATACGGGATGACATTTCAATAAGAATTATGGAGAACGTGATAGACCCGGATTTACCGGGCAAACCTATATTTGTTGCTAATTCGGACCCTTTGTCGGTGTGGTTAAACTTTATTCTCATCTTTATCTCTACATTTCAGCCAGAACGCTTCCGGCAGCAAACTTTAGACGTTGATCCGTTTGCTGCCTCACTGGTTGTTTTAGATTCTCTGATTGAGAACGAAAATAAACATAAATCTGGAGCAAGCATTTTGAATATGTCAAACATTGAGGAGAGACATTATAAAGTTGCACTTTCATTTCCGGGGGAGAGGCGCGAATACGTGTCAAAAATAGCAGAAGGACTTGCTGATCGTTTAGGTAAAGATGCTGTCTTCTACGATGATTATTACGTGGCTTATTTAGCCATGCCGAATTTAGATACTAGATTACTTAAAATCTACCATGAATGTTCCGACCTTGTTGTTGTTTTCATCTGTGAAGAGTATGAAAAGAAAGAATGGTGTGGTCTCGAATGGAGAGCCATCAGGGACCTCATTAAGCAACGTCGAGATGAAGATATTATGCTAATGCGTTTTGATGACTCGAAGGTAAAGGGCCTCCTATCAATAGATGGTTATGTTGACCTTCGTAAACGGTCTCCTGATGAAGTTGTTGATTTAATCTGTCAACGACTTGAAATCAAAAATAATCGAACCCCTTAGAAGCAGTCTCATAAATACCCGTGCTACGATTTCAGCATGGCACGAGGCGAAGAGTTAACCGATGAACAATGGGCTATTTTAGC
>JBAVPI010000637.1:0-6948 GCA_049692915.1 Pyrinomonadaceae bacterium | reverse complement strand
TCCGTGCCGCTCTTGCACGAAGTCGGAGCACCCGCGATGCCGGGCGTCAAAAGCTTCAATTAAGGAGAGCCATCGGCGGGCGGCGGCGGCAATGTGGATTCCGCCGCCAAGACGGAATCACGACAGGCAAAGGCCGCCGCCGCCGGGAAGAAACGGAAGCCAACCACCTTCGATGCCCGTCTCCGTTACAAGGAGACGACGCTCTGGACTGAAGACATGCGACGGTGATTGCGGGAAGAGAATTCGATGACTCAACAAACAGACCGCATTGCCAACCTTTCTCCTGAGAAGCTCGCGCTTCTGGCGATGCGATTTAAGAAAGAGAAGGTCGGCAAGCCTGCACAGCAGATGATTCCGCCGAGGGATGTCGAGAATCGCCCGCCGCTCTCCCATGCGCAGCAACGGCTCTGGTTCATAGATCAACTTGAGCCGGAGTCGGCGGCCTACAACATGCCTGCGCCCGTCAGGCTGGGAGGGAAGCTCGATCTCACGGTGCTTGAGAGAAGCATGCAGGAGATTGTCAGGCGGCATGAGATTTTGCGGACGACGTTCGTGATGGACGACGGCCAGCCGGTGCAGTTGATCGCGCCGACTCTCGACTTGCCGTTAAGCTTCATCGACCTTGAACATCTGCCGCCCGTCGAGCGCATGGAAGAGGCCAAGCGCCTCGCCAGCGAAGAGGGGTTGAAGCCGTTCGACCTCTCGACGGGGCCGCTCCTGCGCGTCTCGCTGCTGCGTCTGTGCGAAGACGATCACGCCATCCTGCTCACGATGCATCACATCATCAGCGATGGCTGGTCGTTCGGAATCTTCTTCCGTGAACTGCGCATCCTCTATCACGCACTTTTGACGGGCGCTGCTTCGCCGTTGTCCGCCCTGCCGATTCAGTATGCCGACTATGCTCACTGGCAGCGCGAATGGCTCAACCGGAGCGTGATGACGGAGCAACTCGCCTACTGGCGTCAGCAACTCGCGGGAGCGCCCGCCATGCTGGAACTGGCGACCGACTTTCCCCGGCCACAGGTTCAGAGTTCAGAGGGCGCGCTCGTCACGCTGCTGGTGCGTCAAGCACTGACCGCTGCTTTGAAGGATTTGAGCCAGCGCGAGGAAGTGACGCTGTTTATGACGACGCTGGCGGCGCTGCAATGCCTTTTGCACTACTACACGGGCGCTCACGACATCGTCGTCGGAACGAACGTCGCCAACCGCACGCGACCCGAAACCGAGGTGCTGATCGGGCTGTTCATCAATCAACTCGTCCTTCGCACCGATCTGTCGGGCGACCCGACCTTCTGTGAGTTGCTGAAAAAAGTCCGCGAGGTCGCGCTCGGCGCGTATGCACATCAGCACGTGCCGTTTGAGAAAGTCGTTGATGCGCTCCGCCCGGAACGCAACCTCTCAAGACAGCCGCTCTTTCAGGTCAAGTTAGACCTGCAAAACGCCCCTGTCTCGGCGTTGCAATTCCCCGGCTTCACACTGCGCCATCTGGACATGGAGATCACGGTTTCGCACAGCGACCTGATGCTCTCGATGCTCGATTCCGGCCATTACATCACGGGCTTTTTGCAGTACAGCACAGACCTCTTCACGGCCTCCACGGCGCAGCGGATGCTCGATCACTACATGCTGATTCTGGAACGCGTCGCGGAGAGTCCGACGAGTCGTCTGAGCGAATTGATGGAGATGCTCGCCGCCGTTGATGCGTGCCGGAGAGAGGTCGAGGAAGAGGCATACAAGGATGTGCGTCTCAGAAAATTGAAGAACATCCGGCGTCGTGCCGTCGGCGAGTTGACGGTGCAGAAGGAGAGGTAAAGAGGATGTCTGCGGAAACAGTCAAAACAAATTTGAAGAGGCCGGGAGACTTCAAGCGCAGGGCCGTCAGCGTGTTGGCCGAGGGCGCGACCGAAGGTCTCGTCGAAGCGCGTCTCTTGCAAGAAGAGAGGAGCTTGCCGCTGCTGGTGCAGCCGCAGATAGCCGGGGTCAACCTGACGGCGTGGGCATCGAAGAACCGGACTCTGATCGCGGCGCGGCTGGCGCAGCACGGAGCCGTTCTGTTCAGAAATTTTGCCGCTGCCGTCTCGGAGTTCGAGCAATTTATCCGTGCCGTGTCGGGCGAAACGCTTGAGTACGCCGACCAGTCGTCGCCGCGCACGAAGGTGAGCGGCAACGTCTATACCTCGACCGACTATCCGGCGTCGCAGGCCATCCACCTGCACAACGAAAACTCTTACTCCTACGCGTTTCCGCAGAAACTTTTCTTCGCCTGCGTGACGGCCCCGGCGCAGGGCGGCGAGACGCCCATTGCCGACAGCCGCAAAATCTACGAGCGCATCGCCCCCGCCATTCGTGCGCGCTTCATGGAAAAGCAGGTCAAGTATGTCCGTAACTTCGGCGACGGCTTCGGACTCGATTGGCGTGTCGTTTTTCAGACCGGCGACCGGGCCACGGTCGAAGCCTACTGCCGCAGGAATGATATCAACTGTGAGTGGAAAGACGGCGACCGCCTGCGGACGACGCAGGTGCGACCGGCGATTGTTCGTCATCCCGCGACCGGCGAAATGGTCTGGTTCAATCACGCCGTCTTCTTCCACATCACCACGATGGACGCGGCGTTTCAGGAAGCGCTGCTCTCGGACTTCGCCGAAGAAGACCTTCCGAGCAACACCTTCTACGGTGACGGAACGCAGATTGAGCCGGAAGTGCTCGCGGCGCTCCGGGAGGCTTACAGGCAGGAGACCGTTGCCTTCCGGTGGCGCGAGGGTGACGTGCTGATGATTGACAACCTGCTCACCGCACACGGTCGCGCCCCGTATGGCGGCGAGCGAAAAATCGTCGTCGGCATGTCGGAGTTGCTCACGCGCGCAGATTTCACAGTGAACTAACAGAGGTGATATGGAAAAGGATTGTTTAGCAGGTTTCCGACTTTCTCCGCAGCAGGAACGTCTGTGGCTTCTCCAACAGGGTGATGCGAATCAGCCGTACCGCGCTCAATGCTCGATCCTCATCGAAGGAGAGCTTGACTCCGACTTGTTGCGGGGCGCGCTGGAACAACTCGTCGCGCGTTACGAGATTCTGCGCACGACCTTTCACCTTCTGCCGGAGCTACAGTTTCCGCTTCAGGTGATCTCAGAGGATGCGCCGCTCTCGCTCTATGAATACGATTTGTGCGCGCTCGACGCGGACAAAAAGAATGCGCGCCTTGAAGCATTGAACGAAGAATTGAGCCTGCTGCCGTTCGACTTCGAGCACGGGCCGCTCTTCCATTTCGCGCTCGTAAAACTGTCGCCCGTCGAGCATAAATTGCTCGTCACCATTCATGCGCTCTGTGCCGACAGCGCCTCGCTCGACAATCTGTTCATTGCCTTGAGCCGCATTTACCTGTCTGCGCCGGACGAGTCTGCGACGCCGGACGAGCCGATGCAGTATGCCGACATTGCCGAATGGCAGAACGAACTGCTCGTCAGCGAAGAGATACAAGTGGCGCGCGAGTTCTGGCACAACTGCAACCTCGACTTCGCCGTCAATCAAAAGCTGCCCTTCGAGAAGCGGCCCGACCCGAAGGATGGATTCAAGACCGACAAAGTCACGCTCAGCTTCACGCCTGAAGCGGTCGCGCGCCTCGAAGCCGTCGCCGCAGAACTCGACTCCACGCCGCAGGTCTTTCTTCTCGCGTGCTGGCAGATTTTGCTCGGTCGTCTGACGGGCCGTGAAGAGGTCTTCGTCAGCATGTCGTGCGACGGTCGCGTCTATGAAGAGTTGGAGGGCGCGCTCGGCCTGCTCGGCAGGCACGTCCCTGTTTCCGTGCAACTCGAAGAGGGCCAGAGTTTCAAGAGCGTTCTCAAGCGCGTGGGCGAAACCGCGAGCGACGCGCAGAAGTGGCAGGAGGGTTTCACTTGGCAGACGGACTCCAACGGGCTGGATAAGCAAGGGGTCAGATATTTTGCGAGTTGCTTTGATTTCGGCGGCGAAGCTCCCGCGCAACAGGGCGCGGTCGTGGGATTCAAGCTCGAAGGCCGACGCGCCTGCTTCGACAGGTTCAAAGAACAGCTTTCATGCACGCGTCGCGGTAGCGAGCTGCTGACGGAGTTTTACTTCGACTCTCTGCGGCACACAGCGGCAACGATGCTGCTCGTGGCCGAGCAGTTTCACAAGCTTGTCGAAAGTGCCCTTGAGAACCCCGACACGAATATTGACGCGCTGGAAATTGTGAACGAGCGCGAGCGCCGCCAGTTACTCACGGATTTCAACCGTGCGGAGACGCTCGGCCCAGACCATCCCGGCATCGTCGAGCTTTTCGAGGCGCAGGCCGCACGCACGCCCGAAAGAGACGCGGTGTGCTTCGAGGGTGCTTTCCTGACCTATCGTCAGGTGAACGAGCGTGCCAACCGCCTTGCACATTACCTGCGAAAGGCGGGCGTCGGCGCGGACGATATCGTCGGTCTCTGTCTTGAGCGTTCGGCGGATATCGCGGTCGCCATTCTGGGCGTGCTCAAATCCGGCGGCGCTTACGTGCCGCTCGATCCAACGTTACCGAAGGAGCGTCTGGCGTTCCTGCTCGAAGACACGGGGGCGAAGGTGCTTCTGACACACGAGCACTTGCTTGAAAAGTTGCCCGCGCAATTGCCGCAGGTGCTTTGTCTCGACGCGAGTCGTTCCGCGCTTGACGGCGAGAGCAGCGAAGACCCTCTCGACAACACATCGCCCGATGCTCTGGCTTACGTGATCTACACGTCCGGCTCTACGGGACTGCCCAAGGGTGTCGCCGTCGGTCGCAGACAGATAGCCAACTACACCAACGCCATCCGCCTCAGGCTCGATCTTCAGGATGAATTCAGTTTCGCGTTGGTTTCGACCTTCGCCGCCGACCTCGGCAACACGGTCATCTTTCCGTCGCTCTGCTTCGGCGGCACTCTTCACGTCATCTCTCACGACATGATTTCAGACCCGGCGGCGCTCGGCCACTACTTCAGCCAGCATCCCATCGACTGTCTCAAGATTGTGCCCTCACATCTCTCTGCGTTGTTGATGACCTCGCACCCGGAGCAGGTGTTGCCGCGCAGGTGTCTGGTGCTCGGCGGCGAGTCCACGAGTTGGGAACTGGTCGAGAGTATTCGTCAACTCGCACCGCAATGCGCCGTCTTCAACCATTACGGGCCGACGGAGACGACCGTCGGCGTGCTGGTCTATGCGCTCGGCGAGAATGAAGACGAGCGCCTTTCCGCGACGCTTCCGCTCGGACGCCCGCTCGCCGGAACGCAGGTCTATCTGCTCGATACGTTCATGCGCCCCGTCCCCGTCGGCGTCACCGGCGAAGTCTATATCGGCGGTGCGGGGCTGGCTCAAGGGTATCTGAACCGTCCCGACACGACCGCCGAGAAATTCATCTCGCATCCCCTCACGCAGGACGCTCAAGCGCGTTTGTACAAAACCGGCGACCTAGCACGTTACCTGCCGGGCGGCGATATCGAATTCCTCGGACGCTCCGATCATCAAGTGAAGATTCGCGGCTTCCGCGTCGAACTCGGCGAGATCGAAGCCACGCTCAAACAGCACCCGGCCGTGCTCGACGCCAGAGTCGTCGCTCTCGAACACACGCCCGGAGACAAACGCCTCGTCGCCTACGTCGTGCCGGATCAGGCCAGCCGCCCGACGGTGACGCAATATCTGCGGCTTCAGCATGAAGGCTATCTGAACGAGCGTTGCTATCACGAAATGCCGAACGAGTTGGGCGTCCTGCATCACAACAAGCGCGAGATCGAATACATGTATCGGGAGATTTTCAAAGAGCAAATCTACCTCAAGCACGGCGTCACGCTCGCCGATGGCGACTGCGTTTTTGATGTCGGAGCAAACGTCGGGATGCTGTCGCTCTTCGTCGCCTCTCAGTGCCGCAACCCCGTCATCTACGCCTTCGAGCCGATTCCGCCGACTTTTGAATTCCTGCGACTCAATACGTCGCTCTACGGCCTCAACGTCAAGCTGTTCAACTGCGGCCTCTCAAGCAAGTCCGGCGAAGCGACATTCACACACTACCCGAACCTGTCACTGATGTCCGGGCGCTTCGCCGATCTCGAACAGGAGCGCGCGGTCGTGAAAGCCTTCGAGCGCAAACAGGGCGGTGCGTCCGTTCGTGCGGGCGGCTGGAATGAAAAACTCTTCGACGAGATGCTGACCGAGCGTCTCACCGGCGAGAGTTTCACTTGCGAACTGAGAACCGTTTCGGACGTGATTAAAGAGCACGGCGTCGAGCGGATAGACCTGCTGAAGATTGACGTGCAGAAGAGCGAGATGGAAGTCATCGAGGGCATACACGCGTCCGACTGGGCGAAGATCAGACAGGTGGTGCTCGAAGTTCACGACATAGACAATCGCCTCGAACGTATCAAGACTCTGCTCGAAGGCCACGGCTTTGAAGTGGCTATCGAGCAGGAAGAGATGCTCGCAGATACGCGCCTCTTCGACATCTATGCGGTGCGTCCCGAAGTTAAAAATGATGCGTCGCGACGCACCGGCGACGTTTCTCTTGCCGCGCAGAAATCCGAATGGATGAATCCGCGGCACTTCATCAGTGAGGTTCAAAGTTTCCTCAAGGACAAGCTTCCAGAGCCGATGCTGCCCGCCGCTATCGTGCTCTTGAACAATATTCCTTTAACAGCTAACGGCAAAATTGACTACAAAGCACTGCCATTGCCGGAAGAGGGAGAGGCCGCCGCAAAATATGACTACGTCGCGCCGATGACACCCGTCGAGGAAGTGCTCGTGCAGGTTTGGTCGCAGGTTTTGCGGGTGGAGCGCGTCGGCATCCACGACAACTTCTTCGAGCTTGGCGGCGACTCCATCCTCTCTATCCAGATCATCGCCCGCGCCGCTCAGCGCGGCCTCCGCCTCTCGCCCAAGCTCCTCTTCCAGCATCAGACCGTCGCCCAACTCGCCGCCGTCGCCTCTACC
>JBAVPI010000636.1:0-2910 GCA_049692915.1 Pyrinomonadaceae bacterium | reverse complement strand
GGTCGAATCCGCGCTCGACCGAGACGGCGCGCAAAGCACGCTCCATCCCTGTGTTGACGACGCGCACGACGCCGAGCGCCGCATCCCACGTCGAAACTTTGCCGCCGCCCGCCGCGCTCAACTCCCGCGCGAGGTTCGTCAGAGCTTCGACGGAGCGCCGCTCGTCCAACCGAAAATCTCCGCCGAGCAGATCGCTTCCGCCGAAGCGACCGAGCACGAGGTTAGCATCCGTCACGGTCGGCAGCACGCCCCGCCCGTAGCAGGCAGGCCCCGGATCAGCGCCCGCCGACTCCGGCCCGACCCTCAGACTGCCTCCCGCATCCACACGCGCGATTGAGCCGCCGCCCGCCCCAACCGTGTGAATGTCTAAGACAGGCACGGCGACGGGCAGTCCGGCGACGCTCGCCTCATTCGTCAGTCGCACTTCACCGTTCGCGCCGAGCGCCACGTCCGTCGAAGTCCCGCCCATGTCGAAAGTGATGATGTCCGTATAGCCTGCGTAATGCGCGGCACGGGTTGCGCCGACGACGCCGCCCGCAGGCCCCGACAGAATCGTCCGCACGGGTTCGGCGGCGGCGACACGCGCCGAGACGCTCCCGCCCGAAGACTGCATCACGCGCAGACGACGCGAGACACGCGCGCCGAGCCGACGCAGATATGCGCCCATCAGCGGTTGCAGATACGCGTTGATGACGACCGTGGAAGTGCGTTCGTACTCTCGATATTCGGGATGAACTTTGTACGAGACGGAGAGCGGCACGTCTTTTAACTTCGCGGCGAGTGCTCGCTCGATGCGACGCTCGTGCGCCGTGTTGACGAACGAAAACAGCAATGCGACGGCGATTGACTCGACGCCCGCCGCCTTCAGCTTCCCGACCAGAGCCTCGATCTCATCATCCGCCAACTCTTCGAGCACAGAGCCGTCCGCCGCTACGCGCTCGCGCACGCCGAAGCGCAGTTCTTCGCGGACGAGCGGCGCGGGCCGCGACCATTCAAGGTTATACAAACTGCCGCGCGCCTGCCGACCGATGACGAGCACGTCCTCGAAGCCTGCGGTTGTGACGAGGGCGGTGCGCGCGCCGCGACGTTCGAGCAGCGCGTTCGTCCCCACGGTCGTCCCGTGCACGACTTCGATTTCGCGCAACGCAACGCCCGTCTCCGCGGCGACGCGTTGCAAGCCTTCGATGATGGCACGCGACGCGTCGTCCGGCGTCGAGGCCATCTTGAAGACACGCGCGCGCCCGCCCGCGTGATAGACGAAATCCGTGAACGTCCCGCCCGTGTCCACGCCGACGCGCACGCGCTTTCGTGTTTGTCCGTTAACCATGTTTGAGACGCGCTTCTACTTTTGAGACCGCGCTTCTACTTTTGAGACGCGCTTCTACTATTGCGGAAGATTCTCCGACAAGAGGCGGAACACGTTCCCGCCCATGATGAGTTTGATCTCATCCTCGCTGAAATTTTCGGCGAGCAACGCGTCGGTGACTCCCACGATGCCGGTCACGTCGAAGGGCGCGACGACCGCGCCGTCAAAATCCGAGCCGAGCGCGACGTGTTCGACGCCGACGACGTTCGCGGCGTAGCGGATGGAGCGAGCGACGGCCCGCGCGTCCGTGCCGCACGTCGCCGTGTCCCAGTAACCGATTCCAACGACGCCGCCCGTCGCGGCGATTCTTCTCAACTGGTCGTCGCTCAGATTGCGCGTGTTGTCGCACGTGCCGCGCACGCCCGTGTGCGAGACGAGAACGGGGCGCGTCGCCAATGTCAGCACGTCGTCAATCGTCTGCGCCGATGCGTGTGCCACGTCCACGAGCATTCGTTTTGCTTCCATCCGGCGAATCAACTCTCTGCCCCCCTCCGTCAATCCGCCTTTGTTGACGCCGTGCGCCGAGCCGCCCCACTCGTTGTCGAAGAAGTGCGTCGGAGCCATCATGCGAAAGCCCGCGTCGTAGAGCGCGTCGAGGTTCGAGAGGTCTGCGTCGAGCGCGTGCGCGCCTTCGATGCCGAGCAGCCCCGCGACGATGCGCGGCTCGCGCGCGCGCCTTTCAAGAAAGCGCGAGAGGTCGGATGCGGTTTTGATGATGACGAAATTTCCGCCGGAGCGCGCCTCTACGTCGTGCAGTTTCCGCGCTTGATAAAGCGCACGCTCTTTCAGACTCCACCACGCCGCGACGGGCCAACGTTCGGCGACGGCGAGCGGCGTCACGTTGTCTGTGTCGTCGTCGTTTCTTTCGATGTTCAGGTTGCGCGGCGTCTTCGTCACGACCGTGAAGAATTGGAGCGCGACGTTGGCTTCGACGAGGCGCGGAATGTCCACGTGCCCGCGCGTGCCTCGCCTGAGCAAATCTCTGTCCCACAAGAGCGAGTCGGCATGCATGTCGGCGATCAGCAATCCTTGATGCAGGTCTCGCGCCCGCCCGGACGCTTCGTAGGGCGGAGAATGCAACGTGGGGTTGAGGCTCTTTTCAACCAGTACGGGCACGACGAAGAAGAAAGCGACGAGCGCCAGTGCGACGAGCAACAGCAGAACGACGAGAAGCTTCTTTCTCATACGGCGACTCATACGCCGACTCAATACGCCACGGCGACGCGGCATCCGCCTTCGTGTGCGTTGTGCGCCGCGTCGAGCACGAGTTGAATACGATGCCCGTCGTCGAACGTCGCCGCGTCCTCGACCCCGCCGCGTCCTTCGCGCAACGCATCGACAATCGCGCGTGCATAGACGGTGAAGCCGCGCGACCATTCGTTGTCGCGCAGACCATCCGCGAGCGGCGCGCTCTCCGTCTCAATCGTTTCCCATGTTCCCGCGCCGGTGCGTGCGCGCAGGAGTTTGCCGCCGCCCTCCAGCCTCAGCGCGCCCTCCGAACCGAAAACTTCGACGCGATGTTCCGGCGCTCCCGGCTCGACGAC
>JBAVPI010000635.1:0-3944 GCA_049692915.1 Pyrinomonadaceae bacterium | reverse complement strand
CCGTCCTCGCCGCACACGGCGCGGCCCGCTTCGACGCGCTCGACGCCATCAACATCCGCGTCGGCGGGCTTCCGCAACACCCCCGCCCGCCGCTCGACTATCAGATCGTCTTCTCCGTCGAGGGTTTGATTAACGAGTACGTCGAACGCGCGCGCGTTATCCGCGACGGCAAAATTATCGAAGTTGACTCGATGGTGGAGATCGAATCGCTCGACTTCCCCGCCCCTTACGGGCGAATGGAAGCGTTCCAGACTTCGGGCGGAACTTCGACGCTTCCCGAAACTTTTCTCGGACGCGTCCGCGAACTCGACTACAAAACCATTCGCTTCCCCGGCCACTGCGAAAAGTTCAAGCTGATGATTGACCTCGGCCTGACGAGCAGCGAGGAGATCGAGATTGAAGGAGCACGCGTCACGCCCCGGCGCGTCTTCGGCGAACGACTCGTCAGACATCTTCCGGCGGACGAACCCGACGTTGTGCTCGTCCGTCTCGAATTCCGCGGCACAGCGGAAGGCAAAGACGCGCGACTGCGCTATGACATCATTGACCTCTACGACGAGCGCACCGGCCTCTCCGCGATGATGCGAACGACGGCCTTCCCCGCCTCGATCATCGCGGGCATGATGGCCCGCGGAGAGACGACGCAAAGGGGTGCTGTTCCGCAGGAGCGCTGCATCCCACCCGACCGCTTCGTCGCCGAACTGGCCGCACGAAACATCAACATAAGGGAAGAGACTTTTTGATCCGCGCCCGCGCTTGTTCAAGCGAAAGAATTAAATTCACGCGAAGAGGCAGAAGGCGCAAAGACATGAGAGGCGACAGTGGCCTCCCATGTCTTTGCGCCTTTCCTTCTGCGCCTTACGCGTCCTTTGCGCGAAAGCGTCTTTCAATTTCACACACCGTCGGCGGCCCGGAAATCAACAGGGCCTCGCGGCTGGTGTGGCGGTGGCGGCGGGGCGTTCCAGTTTTGTCCACGTCGGCGGATGCGGCTGAAGACGTAGAGGTTGAAGAAGTGCATCCCGCCGAGCACGACGAGCACGAGGCCCACCTTCCACGACAGAGCCTCGACGCCCTCGCGTGGGCTTTGCAAGTCATAGCCGAGCTTGAGCGCAAGGCTCACGTACCCGAAGTTAATCAGGTAAAAGCCGACGACGAGCAGGTGATTGACCGAATCGGCCAGAGATTCGTTGCCGTGAAACACGTCCACGAGAAAGATGCGCCCGTTTTTGTGCAGCGTCCGCGCGACCCACACGGTCAGCGCGATGCTGATGCAGATGTACAGCAGATAGGTGACGACTGTGATGTCCATTGTCTGTTTCCTTCCGGAGCGGCGAACGCTCGTTCAGCACTTCTCGACTGCGCGCCCGCGATTACCGGCGAGCAGTTTCATCACTTCTCATCACAACTCACGTGCCAACGCACGGCGAGCTTCTCCTTCGCCATTCGCCCGCGAGAATCCTGCGTGAATGGTTGGCAGGCTGCGGATGTGGGACGCGCTCTTGGCAGATCGCCAACGACTTAGACGGGCTAACAGGCGGTAATGCTGACAGTCACTCGCGCCTCCGCATCGGTTGAAAAGGTCGCAACGCAGTTTCGGCTTCAACCTTTTCCACTTTATAATGCCGCTCAACTCAAGCGGCTTTGAGCGTTTGATTCCGCCCCGTTCGACTCGCGCTTTCTTTAAGGAGCATTCACAAAGATGAACGCACTACCGATCATCGTCGGCGCGCTGTGCGTGATGGCGATTGCCTATCGCTACTACTCGGCCTTCATCGCGGCACGTGTGCTCGCCTTAGACGACTCGCGGCCCGTGCCGTCGCAGACGATGTACGACGGGCAGAACTATTACCCGACGAATAAGTACGTCCTCTTCGGCCACCACTTCGCGGCCATCTCCGGCGCGGGGCCTTTAATCGGGCCGGTGCTGGCCGCGCAGTTCGGTTTTTTGCCGGGTCTGCTGTGGCTCGTCATCGGCGTAACTTTAGGCGGCGCGGTGCACGACTTTATGATCCTCGTCGCGAGCGTCCGACGCAGAGGCAAATCCTTAGCCGACATCGCGCGCACGGAGATCAGTCCGCTCTCAGGACTGGTCGCCGGGTTAGCCATTCTCTTCATCGTCGTCATCGCGCTCGCGGGCCTCGGCCTCGTCGTCGTCAAGGCGCTGGCGGAATCGCCTTGGGGCACGTTCACGGTCGCGTTCACGATTCCGCTCGCGCTCCTCATGGGCCTCTACATGTACCGCATCCGTCCCGGCAAAATCGGCGAAGCGAGCGCGCTCGGCGTCGCGGGGCTGTTCCTTGCAGTCATCCTCGGCGGCTGGATCGCAGACTCGCGCTGGGCCGCGTCGTTCACCTTCCCCGAACACACCATCCTGCTGCTGATGGCGGCTTACGGCTTCGTCGCGTCGGTGCTGCCCGTCTGGATGCTGTTGTGCCCGCGCGATTACCTGTCGTCTTATTTGAAGATCGGAACCATCGCGTTTCTCATCGTCGGCGTCGTCCTCGTCCACCCGAATCTGAACATGCCCGCGCTGACGCCGTTCGTCTCCGGCGGCGGCCCCGTCATACCGGGTAAGGTCTATCCGTTCGTCTTCATCACGATTGCGTGCGGCGCGATCAGCGGCTTCCACGCGCTCATCTCTTCGGGCACGACGCCGAAGATGATTACTCGCGAGAGCGACACGCGCATGATCGGCTACGGTTCGATGCTGATGGAGGGCGTGGTCGGAGTCGTCGCGCTCGTCGCCGCCACGTCGCTCTTTCCCGGCGACTACTTCGCCATCAACACCGCGCAGAAGACCGATGCGCAGAAGGCCGCCTACGTCCGCATGGTGGACACGCACAGCAGTGAGGGCTTCGACCTTCAGCCGCGCGAGATTGACCGGCTCGAAGCCGAGTCGGGCGAGAAAAATTTGCGCGGGCGCACGGGCGGCGCGGTCACGCTCGCACTGGGCATCGCCAAAATCTTCGACGCGATTCCCGGCTTCGCCGGCTTGATGAAATACTGGTATCACTTCGCCATCATGTTCGAGGCGCTCTTCATCCTGACGACGATTGACACGGGCACTCGCGTCGCGCGCTTCCTCGTGGGCGAGTTCGGCGGGCGCGTCTATCACAAACTCGAAGACCCGACGTGGCTGCCCGGCGCGCTGCTGACGACGGCGCTCGTCGTCGTCGGGTGGGCGTCGTTCATCTGGTCTGGTTCGATCTCGACCATCTGGCCGATGTTCGGCATCGCCAATCAACTGCTCGCCTCGGTCGCGCTCTGCGTCGCCACGACGATCATCTTCAACACGGGACGCGCACGCTACGCGTGGACGACCATCCTCCCGCTCTCATTCGTCGGGACGACGACGCTCGTCGCGGGCTGGCAGTCAATCACAGACATCTTCTGGCCGCTCGCGCAAAATCCAGACACGGCGGCCCAAGGCTACACGGACACCGCGCTGACGGTCATTCTCATGCTCGCCGCCGTCATCATCATCGCCGACTCCGTCCGCCGCTGGACGGGCGGAGGGCGCGCTCACGTCGAGGCTACTGTTGACCCAGACGCCGGACGAAAGTTGACGGCAAACGCGGGGTGAACGCTTGCCTGCATAACTCGCTCATGTCTATTGCCGGATGGACAGTCGGGTGCTTAATCGGCCATAATGCTCGCTTTTAGCGAAGCCGGATTTCGACACCTATGGATGGGAACGCCTCTCCGGTTGTGTTCCCTCTCGTGCGCGGTCTGTTTTCGCGACCTGAAAACCTCCGGGGCACGTTCTTATTCGCCCGCACACAGAACGAACAGAAAGGAATCAATCAGACGTGGAACTTACGCTGATCTTTGCCGTCAGTCTTTTATCATTCGCCTTTGCTCTGACATTTATGCCGGAGGCGACGAAGCGCCGCCTGCCGTCGCTCGCGCGCCGCGCGGGCCGTCGCGCGTTGACACTTTCGCTC
>JBAVPI010000634.1:0-3503 GCA_049692915.1 Pyrinomonadaceae bacterium | reverse complement strand
GGCCAAGAGACGGGCGCAATCGTGCGGCCAATTCCCTTTGACGTGGTTGCGCGCGTCAACTCGAAACTTTGGAGTCATACGCTCGAAGTCGAGTTGGGACTGGCGCTGCCGGGTGCGGCGCTCGCCGCCACGTTCGAGGAGTTGCGCTTAGCGGTCGCGCGCGCTTGTCCCGGCGCGGGCGACAAGTGGGTCATCAAAAGTCCATACGGGTTTGCCGCGCGCGAGCGCGTGCTGGGGCGCGGCCCTTCGATTGACGAGCCGCAGGCCAAGTGGTCTCTTCGTCGTCTGAGCGCGGGCGAGACGCTCATTTTTCAGCCGTGGCTCGAAGTGGTGCGCGAGTACGGAGTGGTCGCGGAGATTTCTCCCGCCGGTACGCTCGACATTCGCGGCGTCAGCGACATGCAGACGAACGGAGCGGGCACGGGCAAAGGCTACCTGCTCGGTCGGCGGCCCACCGCTCAACGCACCGCCGAACTGGAACGCATCGCGGGCGTCGTCGGCGAACGCCTCTTCGCGGAAGGCTACTCCGGGCCGGTCGGCATAGACGCACTCGAACACGCGCGCGGGCTGCACCCGCTGCTTGAGATTAACGCGCGCTACACGATGGGCTTCGTCGCCGTCGCCGTCGAACGACATCTCAAACCTGCAACGCCCGTCTTCTGGAGCACGAAGCAGGCCCGCGACGAGCAGTGACCGCCGCCTCTCACCGCCCTCCACTCATCCCGACAGTCTCCACCTTTCGCGCCAATTTTCCGCCGCGCATTTTTTTTTGCCGCCGCTGATGCAAGTCGCGACTCGTTTGCGCGTTATAGGGTGGAGAACACAAATCATGAGCCAGAACAAAACAGTGCGCGTCATCAAACAGGCCGCGCGGAAACAGACGGAAACTCAACCGGCGAGGGCCGACGGCGGCGCGAAGACCGAGCGCGAGATGCGGACAGTCGTCTCCGGTTGGGTACGCGAGCAGCAGGGACACGCCGAGGAGTTTCGACGCAACTTCACCACGCTGCTCAGGGAATACGGGTTTAATCCTCCACGCGCCTCGTCGCGCGGTTGACGGCTGCGGCGCTTCTCGCGCGCGTAGCGTTAGGAGGAAGCGCAAATTTCTCGCGGCTCGTGATGCGGAATGCCGTCGGAGGACGCGTTAATGTGGGGCGGACGATATTTGATCGAGGCGTCCGCCGGGGTTGAAAATAACGAGAGGAAGTTTCAGATCATGTCTCAACTAATGGCAAACATCACTTATCCGCTGTCAATCATGTGGGAGTCGCTGTTCGACTATCTCGAACTTCGCGCCGCCGAGCGCAAGCAGCGCAGGGCGACGTTTGCGTCGGACGATGAACCGCAGCCGACGGCACAGCGCGCGAACGGCGGCGCGTGGCACACGGTCGCGGTGCGTTGAGCGACACGGAAACCGCGTCACACACGCAGCGTGTCGGAGCGCCAGTTCGTGATCGCGCGTTTGATGTCGGCAGGCTTGGCGAACTGACCGTCGAGCACGCGGCGGACGAGTCCTTCCAGTTCTTCATCGGATGCAAAACGGAGGGCGACGATTTGAGCGGGGGTCAAACCTCTCGCCTGTCGCGCGAGATCGGCGGGGAGCAGTTGTTGATAACGGAGTTGCTCTTCGAGCCGGATGATTCGATCCTGCGCCCTGAGCGGATTGGTGCGAACGAGGGCACCCAGCACCAGCAGGGCCATTGAAACCACGACCCACCACCCCTGCGTCCACCCCGGATACATCACGAGCAGGACGACGGCCCAGATAAAATTAATCAGCAACACGGGCGCGAGAAAGAAGTGGAAAGGCGCGTGCCAGCGCGTGTGGTTCGCGTAGGTTTGGGGAACGTCTGCCATGCGTGTCTCCTTCGTGCGGTTAAAGCGGCGCTGCGGACGATTCAGGCCGCTATAAATTTCTGGGGAGCGCCGCCGAAGCCTCGCGCGTGGAAGACGCGGACTTCGACGGCTCCGGCGTGAAATCCTCGCCGGGGTTGATGAACTGGTTGCGCTCGAACTTGTACTGCTTATCGTAAAGCTGTTTGTAGCGCCCGTCTGCTGCGAGCAGTTCATCGTGCGTGCCGCGCTCGACGATCTCGCCCGCTTCGAGGACGAGTATCTGATCGGCGCTGCGGATGGTCGAAAGACGATGCGCGATGACGAAGGTGGTGCGCCCGCGCCTCAAGGTTTGGAGGCCGTCCTGAATCAGCGCCTCGCTCTCGCTGTCGAGGCTCGAAGTGGCTTCGTCGAGAATCAGTATTTTCGGTTCGGCGAGAATCGCGCGCGCGATGGCGACACGCTGGCGCTGCCCGCCCGACAATTTAACGCCGCGCTCGCCGACGATGGTGTCATAGCCGTCGGCGAATTTGTTGATGAACTCCTCGCAGTGTGCGACGCGGCTGGCGGCGACAATCTCTGCGCGCGTGGCGTGCGGACGCGCGAAAGAGATGTTCTCCGCGATAGTGCCGTCGAAGAGAAAGTTGTCCTGCAAAACGACGCCGAGATGCCTGCGATAATCTCTGAGACGGACGGAGGCGAGGTCGTGCCCGTCCACCGTCACGCGACCGGCGAGCGGGCGGTTGAAGGCCATCACGAGGCTGATTAAAGTGCTCTTGCCCGAACCGCTTGAGCCGACGAGCGCCGTCGTCGAACCGGCGGGCGCGTTGAACGAGACGTGTTTTAAGACGCGCGCGTCCTCTTCGTATTCAAAACTCACGTCCTCGAAATTGATCTCGCCCGCGATCTCGCGAAGCGGCTCGCGCGTGTCCTCGTCTTCGTCCTCGGTCGCCATCCGTTTAATTTCGCGGATGCGGTCGAGGCCCGCGAAGGCCTCGGTAATCTGCGTGCCGATGGACGCGATCTCGACGATGGGCGCGGCGACGAGCGCCGTGAAGAAGATGTACATGAAATAGTCGCCGAGCGTCATCTGGCCCGCGAGGATCGAGCGCCCGCCGACGAGTATGAGAATCACGCCGATGATGCCGACGATGACGGTCGAGAAGGCCATGACGCCCGAAACTCCCGTCATCGAGCGCGCGATATTGCGAAACAGACGGTGCGCGCCGCGCGCGAAGACGAGCGACTCGCGCCGCTCCGCCGAGTAAGCCTTGACGATGCGGATGCCGCCGAGCGATTCGCCGAGCCGTCCCGTCAACTGCGCGTTAATCTCCCCGCGCTCGCGAAAGAGCGGGCGAAGGCGTTTGAAGGCGAGCGCCATGCACGCGCCGAAGAGTGCGAGGGCGACGAGCGTGACGGAGGTGAGCTGCCAGTTCAAATAAAAGAGCACGCAGAGGGCGATGGCCGCCGTCATGAGGCTGCCGATCAACTGCGCCAGCCCCGTCCCGACGAGGTTACGAATCCCTTCGGCATCCGTCATGATGCGCGAGATGAGCACGCCCGTCTGCGTCGAATCGAAGTAGCGCACGGGCAGCCGCGTGACGTGCTCCTGCACGCTCTTGCGCATCTCCGTGATGGCGCGCTGCGCGGCGACGCCGAGCACCTGCGAG
>JBAVPI010000633.1:0-4602 GCA_049692915.1 Pyrinomonadaceae bacterium | reverse complement strand
GATTTGCCGTCGTCGTCGCCGCGCCGTCAGTGCCGACGGGGTTTGCGCTCGTGCCGGTTGTCGTCGCTGCGCCCGTTTGCGGCTGGGCGGGGTTGTTGACGCGCTGGCGTAATTGTTCGACTTCCGTATCGGCGCTCGCGACCGCCGCTTCGAGACGTGAACGACTCTGCGCGAGCATTTCAAGCTGCTTTTGCACGCGCGCTTTTTCGCGTTCGAGGCTGCGCTCAATCTGATCGCGGACGGCGGAAGCGTTCAGCGAGCCGATGGTGGCGGCGCGTTGCTGGATGGCATCAGGCTCCATCTCGTCCTGAAGCTGCGAGGCGCGCTCCTGTAGGTTGAACTCTTTGTCCGTCACCTCACGCAGTTGCGAGCGTAGATTCTCGGCCCTCTGCTCGGCGCGCGTCAAACGTTCGAGGTCAACCATTGCGCGCTGGTCGGCGCGCATCTGCGTCAGGTCGTCGGAGAGTCGTGTGACCTGCGTCGAAAGAGTATTGACGGTGCGGCGCAGTTGAGCCTTCTCAGGGTCTGTTTCCGGTTCGGATGTCGCCGCGCCCCGCCGCGTCCGGGCGGTTGACGTGCGACGCGTTTGCAGGTCGTCGCGCTCGCCCTCGTCGGCGGTGCTGAGAAGCGTCGGGTCAGCCGAAGAGGTAGAGTCGGGCGTCGGCGCGGGCACTTCCGCCTGTCGCCGTACAGGATTCGTGACGCGGCGCGAAGGACGCGTGCGACGCCTTTGCGCCTGACTTTCAGAGAGACACGAGAAGACCAACAACAACGCGAGCAGCGTCGGCGATATGAAAGCTGGCCGGATTTTCATCACAAACCTCCGATGAATCCTGTCCGGGCGGATGACTTGTGTTCTCCGTCCGTCTTTAATGATCAAAAATGTGGACGAGAATTTCGCTCACGTCCCGCCGTCTCATCTTTACACGCCGCGCTGCCCCCGCGGTTCCCCGCTCACGCGGGCAGAATCTTAAAACTAATGTCCATCGCGCGCGCCGAATGCGTGAGCGCGCCGATGCTGACGAGATCAACGCCGGCCTCCGCATAGGCGCGAACGTTTTCGAGCGTGATGCCGCCGGATGATTCGAGCAGAACTTTCGGCGCGAGTTCGCGCGCGATCCGGACGAGGCGCGTCGTCTCTTCCGGCGTCTGGTTGTCGAGCAGCAGAATGTCCGCACCGCTCTCGATGGCCTCGCGCAGTTCCGTCTCCTTTGAGACTTCGACCTCGACCTTATGCAGATGACCGACGGCCTTGCGCGCGCGCTCGACCGCCGTTGCCACGCCGCCCGCGAGCGCGATGTGATTGTCCTTAATCAACACGCCGTCATCCAAACCGAAGCGATGATTGCGCGCGCCGCCCGCGAGCACGGCGTACTTCTCAAGCATGCGCAGGCCCGGCGTCGTCTTGCGCGTGTCAACGATCTGCGCGCCCGTGCCTTCGACCGCCTTGACGTACTCGCGCGCAAGCGTCGCGATGCCGGAAAGCCTCTGCATGAGGTTGAGCGCGAGCCGTTCGCCGCCGAGCAGCACGTCTGCGAAACCGCTCGTGCGCGCGATCACCTTCCCCGCTTCCACCTCGTCGCCGTCGGAGACGAACGCCTCGATCTGCTGCTGCGCGTCGAGCGTTGAGAAGACAGCCTCCGCCGCTTCGATACCGGCGACGATCATCGGCTCTTTGGCGAGGAAGCGTCCGCGCGCGCGTTGCTGACGCATCACGCACGACTGCGTCGTAATGTCGCCGCGTCCCAAATCTTCTTGCAGGAATGCGCCGATTTGAGAAAACAGCGCGCCCTCGTCAAGCCAGTTCATTTATTGGAGTGCCTCCAGCATCTGCCACAGAGCTTTCGTTCGTTGCCCGATCTCCGCGACGCGTTGCCGCAATACCTCGACCTTTTCGGCGGGCGCGCGTTCCACGAACCCCGCGTTCGAGAGTTGCGCTTCGAGCTTCTCACCCTCCTTCTCCAACTTCTCTCGTTCGCGCATGAGCCGCGCACGCTCCTGCTCGAAATCCACCAGACCTTCGAGCGGCACGGCGATCTCCACGCCGCCCGCGAGCGCGGCCCGCGCCGAAGCGCGCGGCACTGCGTCGGCCAGCGAATCCTTGAAAGTGATGCTGGAAGCGCGCGTCAGTCGCTTAATCTGCGCCTCGCTCGCGGCGAAGATTTGGCCGTTGCCGCCCGTCGCGACGAAGAGTTTCACTTCCTCGCCCGGTTTGACGTTCAACTCCGTGCGGATGTTACGCACGCGCGAGACAAGTTCGATGATTGAACGCATCTCACTTTCGGCGCGCTCGTCAATGAAGGATTCATCCGCCTGCGGATAGTCCGCGAGCATGACGGTCGGCTCCTTCGTCTCGCGATATGCCGGATGAAGCGACTCTCGGCCAACGCCCGGCAAACTCTGCCAGAGTTCTTCGGTGATGAACGGCATGAACGGGTGGAGCAGCCTGAGCGCTCGTTCGAGCACGGTGATGACGCGGCTGCGCGCCGCATCCCTTTCGGGCGAAGGAGCAGCGGCGGTCACGTCCGTCTTCGACAGCTCGATGTACCAGTCGCAGAAATCGTCCCAGAAAAAATGATAGAGCGCATAGACGGCTTCGTGGAATTGATACTCTTCAATCGCGCGATTGACGACGCGTGCCGTCGCGTTGAGCCGCGACATAATCCAGCGGTCGTGCAAGGCCCAACTCGAAGGCTCGCCATCAAACCCACTCCCCACGCCCGCGCCTTCGGAGTTCAACAGGCAGAAGCGCGCGGCGTTCCAGATTTTGTTGGCGAAGTTGCGATAACTCTCGACCTGATTGTCGTTCCAGCGCGTGTCGGTCGAGCCGATGGAGGCGAGCACGAGGCGCGTCGCGTCAACGCCGTACTTCTCGAAGACGACGAGCGGGTCAACGCCGTTGCCCTTCGTCTTCGACATCCGCTGTCCTTGCTTGTCGAAGATCGTGCCCGTGATGTACACGTCGTCGAACGCCTTCTGCCCCACGAATTTCAGCCCCGTCATCATCATCCGCGAAACCCACAGAAAGATGATGTCGCGTGCCGTGACGAGCACGGACGTGGGATAAAAAGTTTTCAGGTCGGCGGCATCCTCGTCGGGCCAGCCCAGAGTCGAGATCGGCCAGAGCGCGGACGAGAACCACGTGTCGAGCACGTCAGGGTCTTGCGTCAACTTGTCCGTACCGGCCTTCGCACGCGCCTCTTCCTCGGTGCGCGCGACATAGACGTTGCCCGCCTCGTCGTACCACGCGGGGATGCGGTGGCCCCACCACAGTTGGCGCGAGAGCGTCCAGTCATGCAAATTTTCGAGCCAGCTCGTATAAACCTTCTCGTAAGGATTCTCAGGGACAAAGCGCGGCTCGCGCCGCTCGCGCACGGCTTCGAGCGGCGCGCGGCCCATCTCCGCCTGCTTCAAAAACCATTGCAAAGAGATGAGCGGCTCAATCACCGTGCGACAGCGGCCACACTTCGTAATCGAAAATTCGTAGTCAACGATCTTCTCAAGCAGCCCCAACTCTTCAAACTTCTCGACGACTTTCGTGCGCGCTTCGTAACGGTCGAGTCCCTCAAACTCCGCGCCCGCTTCCGCCGTCATGCGCGCGTGCTGGTCTATCACTTTGATGAGCGCGAGATTGTGCCGCTGTCCCATCGCGTAGTCGTTCGGGTCGTGCGCGGGCGTCACCTTGACCGCGCCCGTGCCGAAGGCCGGGTCAACGAACTCATCCGCGACGATTGGAATCTCTCGATTCGTCAGAGGCAGCTCAAGCGTTGCGCCGAGCAGGTCGCTGTAGCGTTCATCTTCGGGATTGACCGCGACGGCTGTGTCGCCGAGCATCGTCTCCGGTCGGGTCGTCGCCACCGTCACGCGACGGCCTGTGCCCTTCACGGGATACTGTAGGTAATAAAGTTTGCCGCCCTGCGATTCCTTCTCCACTTCGAGGTCGGAGAGCGCCGTCTGGTCTTTCGGGCACCAGCTAATCATGCCCTCGCCGTGATAGATGAGGCCGTCTTCGTAAGCGCGCACGAAGAACTCGCGGACGGCGCGCGTCAATCCTTCGTCCATCGTGAAACGTTCGCGCGACCAATCAACGCTCACGCCCTCGCGCCGCATCTGCTTTGTAATCTCGCCGCCGTACTGCTGCTTCCAAGCCCAGACTCGTTCCAGAAACTTCTCGCGGCCCACATCATGACGCGTTAGATGCTCTTCCTTTTTCAGTTGCTTTTCGACCTGAATCTGCGTCGAGATGCCCGCGTGATCCGTCCCCGGCAGCCAGAGCGTGCGGAATCCGCGCATACGGTGATAGCGCGTGAGCACGTCCATGATCGTGTGCTGCAAGGCGTGGCCCATGTGGAGCGAGCCGGTCACGTTCGGCGGCGGGATGACGATTGAATAGACGGGCGCGTGCGGGTCTTTGTTAATCTCCGGCGCGAAACAGCCCTGCGCCTCCCAGCGCGCATAGTGGCGCTCCTCCGCCTGTTTCGGGTCGTAAGTTTTCGGAATCTCCATAGAGGCATTTATAGTAACAGACGGCACACGAGGTCAAAAGCGAAGGCAAATGCGGAGAGACGCAAGACACAAAGGCGCGCGGCGAAAGTAGTAGAG
>JBAVPI010000632.1:0-3704 GCA_049692915.1 Pyrinomonadaceae bacterium | reverse complement strand
ACGTCCTCGCGGCGAATCTCCCTGAAGGCGAATCCCAGTTGTTTGAGTTGCTCCCAGAACAGATGTGTCGAATCGTAAGGATCAAAGTCCTCCATGTCCTCCAGTTCAGAAGCTAACTCACCGCTTGTCTCTCCTGTTTCAGCTGATGAAGCACGAAGTAGCTCATTGACCCGCTGCCGGAGCTTTTCGCCCGATGCCTTCGTTTGCAGGTGGGCCGAGAGTAGGTCAGAGCGTGTGCGCTTTGCCTGTCCGGTTGTAATCCCCAATCTTTGGGCGTTGATACGCGCGAGTTGCTCAGCCTCGAAAAGATTAATCTCCTCTTTCTCAAGCGCTTCGATCACGTCGGAAGGGAAGTCGAGCAGCCGCAAATAATGGTCTGCGAAGCTTGAGAAGGAGATTTGGGATGATGTTTCACGGTCGAGGATGTCGCCGAGTCGCGCGGCCACTCTCAACAACTCCTCACGCTTCCATTTGCCGGGGCGTCCCCGCTTCGTGTCAGTGGCAGGATAACGCTGCGCGTGGCGAGCGGCGCGCAGTAGCCGCACCAACTCTTTCTCTTTGCGCGGGATGATTTCGGGCAGGGCCGAGCGCAGTTGCTCACTGATCGAGCGTATTGCCGCCAGCGAGGCGAGCGGGTCGGTCTTGCGTTGTCGGCGTCTGGTTGCTCTCAAGGTATGATCACGACTCCTGTAAGGGATGATGTTACACAAGTGCTTACAGTACATTTAGGATAAGTAAAATTCCACTAAAATTTACCATAGAACACACAAACTCATCAGTTGTGTCCCCATCGTGCTATAGTAAATTTATGGATGTGAAAGCCTCTGAAACCGCTCTAGTACCCACTCAAACAGACTTACAGGTGGCTCTACGAGGTGCCGTCTCGCTCTGGGCTTCGGCCACCACTTCTCAAAGCGAGCGCCGCAGTGACCTGCTTCGGGACAAGCAGCGGATCGTTCTCTCTTTTTTCCGTCACACAGATAAGCTCCCTTCGGAGGTCGAACCTGCGGACGTGCAAGAGTGGCTGCGGGATTTGGAGGGGAGAGGTATCAGCGCGGGCACCTGTTACCAGCATGCGTGCCTTCTGTCCTCCTTCTACTCTTGGGCGATGAAAGACCTTGAGGTAGGACAGCATGTCCGCCGCAACCCGGCGCGGCTGGCACGACCTAAAGCGCCGAAGCCTTACCAGACCGAATCGGTCAAGGCTTTGTCGGACGAGGAGGTCGGGGCGCTCGTCGGGGCGGTGCGTCGGCGAGCGCAATCTGGCGACCTCGTGGGGAAGCGCGACTACGCGTTGTTGCTGCTTTACTTGGTGACAGGCTTACGCAGGCAGGAGGCGATCAATCTGCGGGGCAATGATGTGCATGTGGGCGAGACGCTCGTGCTGGAATACAGGGCCAAGGGCGGTGATTACCGGAGCAGGGAAGTGAAGGAGACGCAGGTCAGGGAGGCGCTCGTGGATTACCTCTCGGCGGCGGGAAGGATGCACGCGCTCAAGACGGACGCGCCGCTGTGGACGAGACACGACCGGGCGGGGAAGCCGGGCGAGGCGCTGACTTCGCACTGCTTCGTCAAGAATTTGAAGAAGTACGCGAAAGAGGCTGGCGTCGAAGGTTTTCATCTTCACCGGACGCGCCACACGTTTGCGCGTATCGTCAGTGAGTTCACGGGCGACATCACAGCGACGCAAAACGCGCTCGATCATCAGAATCGTTCGACCACGAGAGTCTACGTGCAGCGCATCGCCGTCAAGCGTGACCTCTACAGTGAGGAAGTCTCTAAAAGGTGGGGCGACTAAAGTTTGGACTGCCTCACTTTCGGGGCTATGAAAGCCGTCTCCAAAGAAGGACACTTAAAGATCAAGAGAGCGCCTTCAGATCATCGGGCACGGCCTTACCTGCTGGGCGGACTGCCGCTCGACGCGGATGATGGGGAACTGGAGCAGGTGGGAGCTTTCCGGGCCGGTGCGCAGGGGAACCCAGAGATAGCGCGAGTGGGGGCCTTGTCTGATTTCGTAAACCGTCCCGCAGCCGGGGCAGAGCACCGCGCCGCGGGCCAGCCCCTCCTCGACCTGCTGCTGCGATAGACGGTATAGCTTCGGGTCGCGCAGCCAGAGGAAGGCTTCGAGGTCTGCTAGCTGTGGCCGCTCCGCGCGCTCCGCGCAGTGCTCGCAGGGCAGGAGGTTGGCAAACCAGAAGTCGTCGCTCCACACGTGATCGTGAAAAAAGGGGAGCCGCCCAAGCAGCGGGATTTGAGAGTAAGCGCGCATCGTCGCCAGCGACTCAGGTGCCATCATGCCGGGGTCAGCGTTGGCATACCAGCGCGCCATCCGCGCCTTCTGCCTGCGGCTCATGACGGGCAGAAATGTGTCGGGCGGGGCGCTCAACTCGCCGCGCCCCGGACGGAAGAAGCGCACGTCGGGCGCGTAGATGCCGGAGGCGTGACGGTAGGCGACTGTAGTAATCTCGGCGCGCGTCCACCACGAGTCGTAATAGTCGTCCGTTTCATAGAGCCACATCTCATCGGCTGCTCCGACCCTACGGTCAATCATGCTCACCAACTGCCAGTGACGCAACTCTGTCAGCACCTCGTCCTCGTAGACCATCTCGCCGGGCGTCAGGAAGAAGGCTGTGCGGGGGCTGCCGCCGTGGAAGTCGCCGCGCTCGATACGGCGGGCGAGTTCTCGCACCGCGTCGAAGTGGCGGCTCCTGTAGCTGATGAAGACACGGCCCCGCGCCTTCCAGTCCGCCTCGCGCTTGTTGAGCGACTCGCTCACGGCGCGCAGGGAGCCGAAGAACTTTTTGCGGTTGTCGGGGCGCGGGGGCTGTGCGACCAGTTCGGCGATCTGCGTGCGCAACCACTTCAGAATCTCTTCGTTGGTCAGAGCGGTGCGGCGTGGAAAGTTCGGCGCGCCGCCTTCGCGCAGGCCGTAGAAGTTGAGGGGCAGGTTCGTGCGGCTCACAACCAGCACGCGATCCAACGTCGTCGGCTGCGAGGTGGCGGCGTCGTAGTTGTGTCCCTCCTCGATGCTGGCATCGAAGACCACGATGTCGTCCTGAAGGCATCTCTGATACACGTCGGCCTGCCCCGCTCCCTCGACGGGATCGGCTGCGAGGTTGAACTCGCGGCTCAACGTCTCCATGAAGGCGTCGCGGAGGGCGCGTCCTTCCGGGTTGGCTACGCTGAAAAAGGTCGTGCTCAGTTGTGCGCTCATTCGCGACGCCGCTCCTGCGTGGAAGGGAAAAGTGCGAGGCGCGCACGCGCGCTACCTCCACGCTTCTATGGGCGGAAGGCTCGAAACGTTACGGCGTCGCGGGCCGTCGCGTTTGTCGTCGTCGGCGTGAATGATTTGACGTGGAAGGGAGCGCGCGTCTATCTGGTCGCGATCTCGAAGGGGTAGAGGTTAACGTCGGCGGCACTGCCGTCGGCACCGACGCCGACGAGCCTCAACTGGTAGGCACCGCGTTTTAAAAACACGGTCGGGACGTTGACCACAACGAACCGGGCACCGCCCTCTTCACGCACCTTCAATCCGCCGGCGGAGGCCATCTCCTCGCCCCCGGCGTTTTGCAGCACGGCGCGATAGCTGTCGTAGGGGCCGGGCGTGACTTCAAGCAACAGCCTCAGGCGCGTGACGCCGCCGCCGATCTCGGCCCGCCTGCTCACCGCGTCCTCTCGTACGAAGTTCTCGCGCAGTGTGAGCG
>JBAVPI010000631.1:0-6740 GCA_049692915.1 Pyrinomonadaceae bacterium | reverse complement strand
CCGCGAGACCCTGCGGGGCTGCGCTCCTGAAGGCCCACGCCGTTTCGGGCGCGTAGGTCGTCAGCGTCGCGTCGGGCGAGAGCGTCAGCATGAATTTGTCGAGCGGCGTGTTGAAGGTCTGTGTGGCGATGCCGTTCGCGACGTTGACGGGGCCGAGCAAGGTCAAATTGCCGGACGGGTCAACGGCGTACAAATTAAAATTCTTGGCGTCCGCGGGCAGACCCGACAGATCGAGATTGATCATCGTGTGGTCGGCCATGCGCATGATGCGAGCACGGCCCTTGGCCGTCGAATACGTCGCGCCCGGCGTGAAGTCAACCGTCACTTCCTTGTTGGCCGGATACTGAATCACCGTCCAAGTGCCGTCGGCATTTTGCACGGTCTGTGTAGTCTGCGTCGTGGTGGTGGTCTGCGTCGGTTCCTGCGCGAGCACGCCCGTCGAAGCGGCGAACGCGAGCGCGACACCGCCCGCGAGATTTAACATACGTCTGCTCATAACTATGTTCCCCTCCTCAGTAGCAAGTAAACCCCTTGATGTTCATTGATGATGTCTGTGCGTGTGACAGATTCACAAGACAAATTGGCAATGAGCGTGCCGTTCGGCAAGGAGTCAAGCCCGACAAGGGTTTACGGAAAAAGGAGTCGGTCGGAAGAAGGGCGGGCGGAGCGATACGATACAACTCTGTACGACTATCTGCCGCCGAAAAATAGCAGGATTACAGGCAATTTCGCGAAAAATTGTGCGGGGGCGGTGAGGCCCGCCCCGCGCTCGCCGGTCTAATAACTGTAGAGTTCCGTGATGGCGCGCGACACGTCTTCGACCTGCGGGAGGATGTGGTCTTCGAGTCGCGGCGCGTAGGCGACGAAGGTGTCGAGCGCAGCGACGCGGCGGACGGGGGCGTCCAAGTACTCGAACAGTTCGTCAGCGATGCGCGCGGCGACCTCCGCGCCGAAGCCATGTGAGCGCGTGTCTTCGTGCGCGATGATGACCCTGTTCGTCTTCCTCACGCTCGCAGCAATCGCCTCCCAATCGTAGGGCGCGAGCGTGCGCAGGTCTATCACTTCGACGTTGATGCCTTGCTGCTGCTCGGCCTGCTTGGCGGCGACGAGCGAGCGGTTGACGAGCGCGCCGTAGGTGATGATCGAAAGGTCAGTCCCCGCACGCGCCGTCTTCGCCTTGCCGAATGGAATCATGAAACCGTCGGGCGGGTACTGCGACTTGTTGTAAGCCTGCCGGTAGAGATGTTTGTGTTCGAGAAAGAGCACGGGATCGTCCGAGCGAATCGCCGTGCGCAATAGTCCGTTGGCATCGAGCGCGTTCGACGGATAGACGACGCGCAGGCCGGGAATGTGCGTGAAGATGGTATCGCCCGACTGCGAGTGATAGGTCGCGCCGCCCTTCAAATATCCGCCGACGGGACAGCGAATGACGATGGGGCATTTCCAGTCGCCGCCGGAGCGCCAGCGCATAAGCGCGAGTTCGTTTCTGATCTGGTGATAGGCGGGCCAGATGTAGTCGAAGAACTGTATCTCGACGACGGGCTTTAGTCCGCGCGTCGCCATGCCGATGGCGCGACCGACGATGTTGGCCTCGGCGAGCGGAGAGTTGAAGACGCGCACGCCGCCGAACTTGCGTTGAAGGTTGGCCGTCACCTTGAAGACGCCGCCCTTGCCCTTCACCTTATCCAGATTCTCTTCGCGCGACACGTCGGCCACATCTTCGCCGAAGACGACGATGGAAGCATCGCGCGCCATCTCTTCGTGCAGGCAGCGGTTGATGTTGTCAACCATCGTGCCCGCATTGCCGGACACTTCCGCGCCCGCCTCCGTGTCGAACGCCTGTGAGGTCGGGTCAACGTCGGGCGAATAGATGAAATCCAGAGCCGTCGCCGTTTCGGGCTGCGGGCTGGCGAGCGCAAGGTCGGTCGCCTCGCTGACCTGCGCGTCAACCGCATCCTTGATCGCCTGCAACTCTTCCTGCGTCGTGAAGCCCTCTTCGACGAGCAGAGCGCCGAACCGTTTGACGGGATCGCGCTCGGCGTCGGATGCGCGTTCTTCGTCGGGGCGGTAGAGCTTCTCGTCGTCCGAGAGCGAGTGCGAGTAGGGACGAATCACCTGCGCGTGGACGAAGGCGGGGCCTTTGCGCTCGCGGCAGTATTGAACCGCGCGACGCATCACCTCCAGCGACTCGACGGGGTCTGTGCCGTCGCATTTCTGAATGTAGAGGTCTGGGAAGCCCGCGACGAGCTTCGAGATGTCGCCGCCCGCCGTCTGCACCTCGACGGGCACGCTGATGGCGTAGCCGTTGTCTTCGATGAGAAAGACGACGGGCAGTTTCAGATTGCTCGCCGTGTTGAGCGCCTCCCAGAATTCGCCCTCACTCGTCGTGCCGTCGCCCGATGAGACATAGACGACCTCGTCGCCCTTGAAGCCTTCGACCTTCTCCTTCAACTCGTCGAGCAGAGACGCGCGGTAGCCCGCCTCTGCGCACCCGACGGCTTGCAGGAATTGCGTGCCGGTCGGCGACGATTGCGAGACGATATTGAGCGCCTTGTGTCCCCAGTGCGAAGGCATCTGGCGACCGTGCGAATTCGGGTCTGCGGCTGCGCCGACAGCCGACATGAGTTGTTCAAGCGGCGTCATGCCGAGTTGCAGGCACAGAGCGCGGTCGCGGTAGTACGGATAAAACCAGTCGTAAGCGGGCTTCATCGCGAGCGCCGCCGCGACGAGCACAGCCTCGTGCCCCGCGCCCGAAATCTGGAAGAAAATTTTATTCTGCCCCTTCAGCTGAATCTCTTTGTCGTCCAAGCGCCGCGACAGAAACATCGTGCGGTAAATCTCGATCATCTGCTCGCGGTCTAAACCCCGATACTCGCGCGCCTTTATTTCAGTCGCCATGATTGCCAACTCTCCTGCCGGTTAAAATTAGATATGAAGTCTCGCCAACAGTTCATTACGGTTAATCCGGAAGTGTGCGGTTACGTCGTCCAGAATCGCCGCCAGCGTGCCGATGCGCAAAGGACTGTGACGTGGAATCGTCACGTGATGCTCGCCGTTTTCGGTCGTGGTCAAACGCATGTGGCTGCCCGCCCGGCGTGTGACTTCATAGCCAAGACCCTTGAGAGCTTTGGCGAGGTCATCTCCCGACACATCTCGCGGCAGTCTCATGCGGCGAAGACTTCTTCATGGACAAAGTGAAGCCGGATTACACGAGGCCCCTGCCCCTCGTCGAAGTGACAATGCACCGCCTCTCGAATCATCGTGCGGAGGCCGTCGAGATCATCCGCTTCGGTGAAAATTGATTCGCCCAAGGCGCGCGCGGTGTAGCCGCCTTCCGGTGCTTCATTGACAAGAAAGATAAGTTCTTCCATACCCGTTCAATCGTCAAATTCCGTCTCAATCATCATCCGAAAATCCTCCGCCATCGAAGGATGATTGTGCGCCGATGCGGCTTCGATGCCGCGCTCGTAAGCCTTGCGCGCGGCCTCTCGGTTGCCGAGTCGCATGTATGCGCCGGCGAGCATGCCGTAGGCGTTGCCTTCGTCGTCTGCGCGTTGGAGGTATTCGGCAAGCACTTCTATTTCCTCGTCGAAGCGCTCTGCCTTCTCGTACTCCTTCGCCAGCCCGAACAGCACCGCCGTGTTATCGGGGTCGCTTTCGAGCATCATGCGGAAAAAATCTATACGCGACGCTGCCATCTGTTCACATTGATACCGCCGCTACACGCGGCTCAGAAAATTTTCGAGGACAAAAATCTTGCGCATCCGAAAACGCAGGGGACTCTCGACGATTGAAATAGCTTTCAGATTTTCCAGCCCGCCGACGAAGAAGGGTTCTTCGCAGGGCGGGACTTCAGACAGCCACGGCGGGGGCGTCAGTCCTGCTTCGTCGCACAACGTTTCGCTCGTCGAAGCGAGTAACGCATCCATTCTGTTGTCCGACAACTCGAACGCATCGGCCACCGCGCACTTGTCTTTGTAGTAGCGAAAGTCGTCCACGAAGTCCATGAGATAGACGCACCAGTTCCGGCGGTCGGCGTTTATCTGCTCTCTGACCTCGCGTAAAGTATTCATTGTTCGAACAACTCTTCAATAAAATACTGTGTCGCCGGTTTGATCTGCTGACGTGGATAATACTTTTCCAGAATCGCAAAGACTTCCTCCGGCTTTCGCAATCCCATCCGGTCTATCAATAGCTTTACATCGCCCGCATCCATCGTGTCCGAGCGAGCCGCCAGAGCCTTCATCGCCAAGAGGTAATCCGGCTCAGGAACGTAAACCTTCAGGTTCGTCAGATCAAAGAGGATTCGCTGCGGGTGCGGCACGACGAAACCTTTCACCGCGTCATTCAACCAATCTTCTCTCAAGTTGTGCGCTTTAGCGATGCGCTCTGCGGCGCGCCGTATCTCTCGTGTCGGTCTGAAGATCGCGTCAACGTCCTTCGTGGCAGGTCGCGCGTCGAAAACAAGGCACATCACCGCGCCGCCGTACAGACAAATCTCACCCTTGACGTTCACCGCGCGGAGTTCGTCGCTTAACTCCGACAAATACTGTCTGATCTCCTCCGCTCGCACTATTGAACTTTCGGCTGCCGGTTATCAATCAGCAGCTTGGCGATGGTCTGCAACTGCATGTTGGACGTGCCCTCGTAGATCGCGCCGATTTTTGAGTCGCGCCAGAACTTTTCGACGGGGTAGTCTTTGACGAAGCCGTAGCCGCCGTAGAGTTCAATCGCTTTCGACGCGACGCGCTCGGCCACGCGCGACGACGTGAGTTTCGCCATCGCCGCCTCTTTGACGAAGGGGAGGCCCGCATCCTTCAGTCGCGCGGCGTTATAGACGAGCAGGCGCGCCGCTTCGATATCGGTCGCCATCTCGGCAAGTTGAAACTGCACGCCCTGATTCTGGTTGATCGCTTTGCCGAACTGCACGCGCTCGCCCGTGTAGGCAAGCGCCGCCTCGAACGCGCCGCGCGCGAGGCCGATCATCTGCGCGCCGATGCCGATGCGCCCCTCGTTCAAAGTCTCGATGGAAACTTTGTAGCCCTTGCCGAACTCGCCGAGCAGATTCTCTTTCGGAACTTTGCAGGCGTCGAAAATAATCTCGGTCGTCGAAGAGGCACGGATGCCGAGCTTGTTCTCTTTCTTGCCGACGCTGAAACCCTCGAACCCTTTTTCGACGATGAAGGCAGTGATGCCGCGATAGCCGTCTTCGGGTTTGGCGTTGGCGAAGACGACGAAAATGTCCGCCTCGATGCCGTTCGTAATCCAGAGTTTCTGGCCGGTCAACTCGTAATGGTCGCCCTTATCCACGGCGCGCGTTCCCATCGCGAAAGCGTCGGAGCCGGAACCTGCTTCGCTCAAAGCGTATGCGCCGACCGTGTCGGAGGCGAGGCGCGGCAGATATTTTTTCTTCTGCTCGGCGTTGCCCCAACGGATAAAGGCGTTGTTGACGAGCGTGTTCTGCACGTCCATCAGGACGCCGACGGAAGCGTCAACGCGCGAGAGTTCCTCGACGCCGATGATGGCGGAAAAGAACGAAGCGCCCGCGCCGCCGTACTCTTCGGGCGTCTCGACGCTCATCAAACCGAGGTCGAAGAGGTGCTTGATGATTTCCGGCGACATCTTCGCGTGCTCGTCCATCTCCTCGACGCGCGGGCGAATCTCGCCCTCGGCGAACTCGCGCACGGAGGCGCGAAACATCGTCTCGTCTTCGGAATAGACGGTCAAAGGACTGCCGCTCAAAGTCTCTTGTGCTGCTTTACTCATGGCTGTTATGACTCGCAAGAATTAAGATTTAAGGGGTCTGGCCCCGTAGCATCGCTCAACGGGGCGTCTCCGGTCAACTCTCCAAAAGGAGTGACGGGTGCCCGGCGGCGCGCGACGGGTTGGATGACGAGACGGGGCGCGCTCTGACGATTCGCAGACATCCGTCAACTGTCATACTTATCCGGCGTCTGAACCCTCGCGCGCCGCCGTAAATTCATGCGCGGAGGCGGAAGTTCGACGTGGCGCGGCGGTTGCCGTATCTGTTCGTCGCAACGCGTACGGCACCGGTTGCGTGAGCGGCGGTCAATGCGCGCACTCGTTAAAAATCGGAGGCGACGGGTTGAGACAAACGGCTTCCGTGCCGTAAGCTGATGGCCCGCGCTTGATGGAAACGAATCGAAGAGGATAAGGCGGGCGAGCGTCGTCCGCGGTCGAATGACTCAAAACTCTAAATCAGACACACCCTCGCGCCAGCTTGCGCCCGCCGGAATCGCCTTCGCTGTGTTCGGCGTGCTGCTCTTCGCCTACTTCATCTGGCGCGCAGGCCCCTCCGACATCTGGAACAACATCTCGAAAATCGGCGCGGGCTTCGTCGTCATCATCGCGCTCTCCGGCCTGCGCTTCGTCGTGCGCTCGTGGGCGTGGACGCTCTGCTTCGAGGAGCCGCACCGCCTCGGTTTTTGGGACGCGTTCAAAGCATATCTGATCGGAGACACCGCCGGTAACGTCGTGCCGCTCGGCATCGTCGTCAGCGAGCCGACGAAGGCCGCGCTCGTGCGCGACCGCGTGCCGCTTGTCGCCGGTCTGTCGGCCATCGCGGTCGAGAACCTTTTCTACATGCTGTCGGTCGCGCTCTTCATCCTCAGCGGTGCGGCGGCGCTGCTCTTAAGTTTCCCGCTGCCGAAGGCTCTGCGCTGGTCGAGTTTCGGCATCATCGGCGGGGCCGCCGTCGGCATCCTCGTCATCTCTTATGC